>CAZHLC010000481.1:0-4082 GCA_964532545.1 uncultured Leptospiraceae bacterium
TTTTCAGAAATATGTGCTGAAAAAACCCATTGAACGCAAAGTCTGATTATTCTTCAATCGCAGGAAAAAACATCTCAAAGGTGGTACCCTGCTCGACTACACTTTTGACCTGAATCGTGCCATAGTGGGCATCGACGATCTTTTTGACAATGGCCAGCCCCAGCCCGCTGCCCTCTACGTGACTGTGAAAGCGTTTGAAGGCCTGAAAGGGGTCAGTATCGCCATAGTCAAAACCCATACCGTTGTCGGCAATCTTCAGGCTGTAGCCCCCATCACTGGGCCCACCTGAGATGTTGATGCTGGGGGGGCGATCTTTATGAGAGTATTTGATAGCATTGCCAACCAGATTATCGAACATCTGTTTTAACTGATTAAAATCGCCTCTGAGGCTGCCCTCTACATTGAGCGAGATTTCACCAGACTTTTTCTCAAGCTGAAATTCATTTTCTTCAACGGTCAGAGCAAGCAGATCTTTTAATTCGATCTCTTCATACTTCTGTCGTCTGGTTCCCACAGCGGCGTAGGCCAGCAGATCTTGAATCAATTCGCCCATATTGTGGCTGGCCCGCCTGATACGGCGTAGATAATCTTGCGCTGACTCACTCAGCTGGCTTTCTCTGTCTTTAACAATTAATTCAGAAAAGCCCTGTATTGTATTCAGAGGTGATTTCAGGTCATGAGAAGCCACATGGGCAAACTCTTTGAGGTCTTGATTGCTGCGTAACAGGGCCTGGCGCTGTTCTTCAAGCCTGATAAAAACCCGGGCCTTACTCAGCAGAACGTACTCGTTCACCGGTTTTACCAGATAATCAACGGCCCCGGCTACGTAGCCCTCGATTTTATGTTTCTCTCGATCTGCAGCTTCTGTGAGAAAAACAATGGGTATATGCTGCAGATTTTCATCTTGCCTCAGCTTCAAGGCCAGATTAAAACCGCTCTCATCAGGCAGAAAACTTTCTAAAAGTATCAGCGCAAAATCATACTTTTTTACCAGTTTGAGAGCGTCTTCAGCAGTTGTGGCCAGAGAGACCTTCGCATGCAGCTTGCTCAGTGATTTTTTCAGAAATTCAGCTGATTTTTGATCGATATCGACGACGAGAATATTGACACGGGCCTGCATCAGTGGCAAGTAGATTGAGTGAAAAGACTGTAAAGTAAATTAAAAGAATAAAACCTGGCCCTTTTACGGGCCAGGTTAGTAGTTTTAGCCGATTGCGGCCGAACCTTTTTCACCGGTTCGAATGCGAATCACTTCTTTCAGATCTTGAACAAAGATTTTTCCATCGCCGATATTACCGGTGCGCGCACCTTCAATAATCGCCTGAATGGTCTTATCAAGATAGTCTTCGTTTACAGCAATTTCAACTGTAACTTTTTTCAAAAGGTTTACCGAGTGTTCAACACCGCGGTAAGTCTCGTCATAACCCTTTTGCTGTCCGCAGCCAAGGGCATTCATGACGGTCATCTTGGTTACTCCGGCCTTGGCCAGAGACTCTTTTACGTCTGACAGCTTGTAAGGCTGAATGACTGCTTTAACAAGTTTCATAAGCTAGTACCTCCCTGCCTTACTTACTCAAGAGTAAAGATCTGGAAGCCGCCATAGGCTTCAACACCGTGCTCAGCAATATCAAGACCTTTAAGTTCGTCTTCTCTGCTAACACGCAGTTTCTTAATAGCTGCAAAGATTCCGAAAAGAATCGCGGCGCCAATGAGGCACATAACAGCAGCAGCTACTACACCCATAAGCTGGGTGCCAAAGGTATGGTCTTTATTGGTACTGAAAATACCAACAGCAAGAGTTCCCCAGATACCACAGGTCAAGTGAACTGAGATAGCACCTACAGGGTCGTCAAGCTTGAGTTTATCAAGACCAATTACAGAGATCACAACCAGTACACCGGCAATCAGGCCAACAATTACTGACCAGAAAGGTGTAATAACATCAGCACCGGCAGTAATACCTACCAGACCGGCCAGGGCACCGTTAAGAGCCATAGAAAGGTCAGGTTTGTTACCAACAATAGCTGAAGTGAAACCGGCACCGAGTACGCCAGCAGCAGCAGCCAGAGAAGTGGTTACCAGTACCAGTGATACCAGGCTGGGGTCAGCAGAAAGAACTGAACCGCCGTTAAAACCGAACCAGCCTAACCACAGTAGAAATACACCAATGGTCGCCAGTGGCATGCTGTGGCCAAGTACAGGTTTAATACCTGCTTCGGTATATTTACCTTCGCGGGCACCCAGAAAGATCACAGCGATTAATGCGCCCCAACCACCGACAGAGTGCACGAGAGTTGAACCAGCAAAATCATAAAAACCAGCTTTGTCAAGCCAGCCGCCACCCCACTTCCATGAGCCTACTACAGGGTAGATAAACATCACGTAGATGGTTGTGATAATGATGAAAGGCCACAGACGAATACGCTCAGCAACAGCACCAGAAATAATGGTAGCTGCAGTAGCAGCGAACATACCCTGAAACAGAAAGTCTGTCCAGTAAGTGTATCCACCATCGCCATAAGCATTCAGAACACCATCGGCAACGCCAGCATCAGCACCAGCTTCGATACCGAATACAAACTTACCAAGCCAGCCATCTGCGATCCATTCTCCGGGATACATCAGATTAAAGCCGATAATCGCATAGGTCAGTAGGCCTATCGAAATGATAAAGGTATTCTTAAAAAGAATATTCACCGTATTTTTCGTTCGGGTTAAGCCAGCCTCAAGGGTAGCGAACCCAAGGTGCATGATGAATACCAGAAAGGTGGCAACCATCATCCACACGTTATTCACTGTGAACATTTCGTCAGAGACTTTTTTCTTAGGGGCTTCTTTGACCTCAGTTTTGGGGGCAGCAGTCGTCGCTTCTTGCGCATATAAAGCGCTGTCTGCAGTGGTCACGTAGACCACGGGGGCTACCATTGCTCCCATGAGAACCAATGACAGAAGCCTTGATCTCATCAATTTCCTCATAAATTTTCTCCTTAAATCGTCTGGCTACCCCCAAAATGGGTATTACCAGCAGAGATTTATTACTCGAGAACAGATACTGCAATCACTATGCCAAACTTGAGAGTCGTTAGCCATAGAATATCCACGGCAAAATAGCACAAAGGTACCAACCAGCACCCATTATGCTTACTTTATAAGCATTTTTATTATTTCTTTTGTCTCTAAGAAAGAGCCTTGATCTGACTTCTTTTCTGATCAAAATAGGTCTTTAGCTTTGCTCTTGAGATCTTTAAACCCTGATTCAATTCAGGTAAGTGGTAAAACGCATCGGGCAGGCGAAACTTTTCTAGCCGTGGTTTAAGGTGGGCCACGATTTCTGATGCTGAAACAGGCTTTGTCAATTTAAGAAATGCCACCGGTCGATACCCATATTTTTCACTGGGCTGGGGAACCACTACCGCCAGAGATACAGCCGGGTGTTTTAACAGGGCATTTTCGATTTCTTCTGGCTGAATGTTCTCACCGCCTGAGATGAATTGATTGTCGATGCGCCCCTGCACTACCAGATTGTTCTGCTCATCATAGTGGCCGCAATCACCTGTTTTAAACCAATGGCCCCGCCTTTTCTGTGGAAAGTATCCCCAGAACAGTGTTTTGCCCGAAACCGCAATTTCATGACTTGAAAGAATCTTCAAACGGCGGTATGGCAGGGGTTTGCCGCAGTGCAAATCAGTATTGGCCGGTGCGGTTGCTATTTGAGAGCTCATTTCTGAAGACCCATAGGTAAAATATACAGGCAGCTTCTTTTCGACACAACGCCGGGCCAGCCCGTCTGAAATAGGGCCGCCCCCCAGTAGAATAAAACGGCATCTATTGAGAGCTTCAGCCTTGCTGTCGAGAAGCTGTTGCAACTGAGTGGCTACCAGTGACAAAACCGTTGGCTGGTAGTCGTCAAGAGCAGCTGCCAGCGTTTTGCCCGGGGCCAGCACCGTCTGGGCCCCGGCCAAAGCAGTACGGTAAAGAATGGCAAGGCCACCTACGTGATAGAGCGGCAAATTGCATAGCCAGCGGTCATCTGGTTTTAAAGGTAAACTCTTATTCGCCCCAAGGGCGCTGTAATAATGGTT
>CAZHLC010000482.1:0-4079 GCA_964532545.1 uncultured Leptospiraceae bacterium
AAGCTGCAACCCACCATTCAGCGCCTGCGCAAAGAATACTCAAATAAGATCAAATGGGTATTTAAAGATTACCCCCTGCCCTTTCATCACCAGGCCAACCTGGCCCACATTGCCACCAATTGCGCGGGTGAGCAGAAGAAGTATTTTACTTACCACCAGAAGATTTTTCAGCTTTCACCGAAACTCGATAGAAACACCCTGCTGAAAACCGCAGAAGAGACAGGTTTAGATATGGGCCGTTTTAAAAACTGTCTGGCTGACCCCGATGGCCAGCAGCTTGCCGAAATCAAACAAGACATGGAATATGGCAGCTCAATCGGCGTGAACGGCACGCCGGCTCTGTTTATCAATGGCAAACCACTGAGTGGCTACCGCTCTTATGAAGAACTGAAAAAAGAAATTGATGCGGCCCTGGCCCGCTGATTTAAACGCCAAAAAAATGCTTTCGTGGGTAAAGATTGGCCTGGCCAAAAGCGATAATTTATATACCTATGATTGCACCAGTGAAAAGCTCACCTTATATAGGTTATCGCATTAAATTGCTCATTGCTGTAGAAAAAAATTATCAGTTTAATACAAAAAATGAGCTGTTGGTACCTACCTTCTATCGCCGCCTGAAAGATGCCCGGGCTGACATAATACTTGATATCAAACACCGCCTGAAAGACAGTTTCTATTTTCGTTCACAGAAATACGGCTACGATCTGGTAAAGTACAGTCGCGAAGCCAGGGTGAATACCTATATGGCCTACCGCATTATTCCTGTGAAAAAAGATTCACCCCTGGCCACTGAAACGCCCAGAATCTAGATTTGTTGTTGCTGCCCCCGGTCGCAATTCTACTCTTCTTTTGTGAGCGGCCGGTTTCTTTTTCTTTTACTGTTACTGGGCCAGTTGGCCCCACTCTGGTCTGCCCCTGCCGCTGACTTCAACCGAATCGACCTGACCAGCCTGAACTGGTTTCTGCGAAAGGGTTTTGATCTGAACTGCCTTAAGCAGAGCCCCGCAGATCAGGCCTTTAAAGAAGTTCGATCTTTTCCCATTTTGCCTAACAACATATTTGAGATACCCATTGGCAACACCATCAATCACTTCTGTTTAAAAACGTCTTTTAACCTTGGTCAAGAAAGGCGCCGCCTGGCCATTCACTTTCGCGGGCTTGGTGAGAACTATGCAATCTACCTCAATGGCCAGCGCCTGGTAAACGAAGTTCATGTAAAAGACAACGACATAACCATAAACCGCTATGCTCGCCGGGCCATCGTTCCCCTGCCCCATGAACTGCTGAAAAACAAGAACCAGCTTACCCTGCACCTGGTTGGCCATGCCCCGGCTACCAGCCTAACAGAGAACCTCATCTTTGGTATCAACGCGACCCGTTCGCAGTACCTCGATAAAGAAGATACCATCTACCTTGAAAACTCTGAAGCAGTTGAGCTGATACTGTATGGGGCCTATCTCTTTTTCGGTATTTACTTTCTCTTTTTCTTTCTTCGCCAGCGAAAAGATACCTATAATTTATATTTTGCAGCATTCACTTTTTCATTGGCTACATATTTTCTGGCCTTTACAGATTATACCTTTCAGATCGTTTACGATGTTGATCTGATCTTTCTGGCAGGTTATGCCTCGCAACCAGCAGCCGTGGCTTTTTTTACAGTCTTTTTCTATCGCTACTTCTGGCGCACTGAAGAGTTCTTTTGGCTGCTGCAGGGCATACTCGGGGCCAACGCCCTGGTCTTTCTCGCCTTCTTTGTGGCCCCAACACGGCTGAGCCAGACCATTCTGCTGCTCTGGTACCCCATAGCGGTAGTAAGCTTTCTTTATATTATCTATATGCTGATTAAAGCCATCAGGCAGAAGCTACCCGATGGCTGGGCTCTTGGGCTGAGCATGGCCATCGCATTGCTGGCTGTTGGCTTTGAGATGCTTGATACATTATTTTTTGATACCGCGATTAAGGTACTGCACTATGCATACTTTCTCTGTGTGCTGGTTCTGGTGGGTATTCTGGCCAACCGTTTTCTGCGGGTCTCTGATGAAAATGAACGTCTCTACATTTCAGAGCAGGCCGCGCGCAAAGAAATTCAGGCGGCAGTGGGTGAACGCGAACAGCTCGCTGCCCTGAACAAAGAACTTGATATCGCGCGGCGCATTCAAGAATCACTGCTGCCCCATGAATTGCCGCAGTCACCAAACTACACTTTTACCGCGCGTTATATTCCTGCAGCTAAGATTGGCGGCGACTTCTATGATTTTCATCTTACTGAAAAAGGCATCGGGCTGCTGATTGCCGATGTATCGGGCCATGGCATACCTGCTGGGTTGATTGCCTCGATGGTTAAACTGGCCTTTGCCCAGCAGAAAGACATTGCCGATGACCCGGCCGGGGTGCTCGAGGGTATGAACCGAATTCTCTGCGGCCACATGGGCACTCACTTCGTTACAGCAAACTATACATTCTTTAACATAAACAATTCAACGCTGCAGAGCAGCAACGCAGGGCATTTATCACCGGTGCACCTCAGATCTGGTGCTGCAGAAGTAGACGTGGTGCCATCAAGGGGGCGTCTACTGGGCTTTGATGAGCAGTCTGCCTACCCCGCAGTGAGTCTCGACATCGCAGCCGGTGACCGTATTGTGGTATATACCGACGGCCTTACCGAAGTACGCAACAAAACCAATGACCAGCTTGAAGATGAGGGGCTGCACCGGTTACTGGCCGCGAACAACAACCATTCGCTGGCTGAAATGGCCAGCCGCATTATGACTGAAGTACGGGCCTACAACGCTCTGGGTAACAGTTTCGAAGATGACCTGACCATGGTTATTTTCGAGTATCGACAGTAATCAGCGCACGACTTCGATTTCGAGGGTTTTACTTTCCCACTCTTTCTTTTTCAATTTGGTGGCAGTCACCGCAAAGCCGCGGGCCATGTCGAGTTTCTTGCCATCTTTGACTGAAAGAAACCCCTCGCCCTGCAGTTTGCGGGGGTCAAGCCAGGGAACCTTTTTGCGGGTGAAAAAGGCCACCAGAGTGTCTTTGCCCGCGGGCTCTGTGACCGTAATCTCAAACTCATCATCTTCTGAAGGCACCGAATAAACTCTGTTTGCCTGCAGTTTAAGGCGTTTCGTAAACTGATTAGGGTAAAGAATAACCACATCACCCCCCGGTTGAATATCAACGATCGTCAGATAGCCTGGCTGGTTGCTGCGAAATTTAAATACCGAGCTTTTACCAACCCTGGTTTTACTATTCACCTTCTTACCGTCAGCTTCAAGCCAGAATTCAAGTTTAATCGAGGGGCTGTCATTACGCAGAGTTTTCAATTTTTCACGGGCCAGGTGATTTTCAATGGTACGTAAAAGCTTCAGTGCAAGCTTTGCTGGCTGGGCGGCATCAGTTGAATGGGCCCCAATTACCTTCTGGCTTTCAATATGAATGGCTTTTGCTGAAAGCCGCCCCCGATGCAGGCGGCCCACCACCATAACCTGCAGGCCAAGCAACTTACCTTCACGAACAGCAGTGTTTTCATCGATGATGCCCTGCTGCTTGAGAACAATTTCATTCATCAGGGTATCAATTCTTGAGCGGTCTAACAGTCTGATAAATTTATATTTTGAAAAAACACTGGTAATTTCAGAGACTGCCGCTGCGGCCTCTTCTTTATTCTTCTTTGTGCTTTTAAATGGGGCAATACCTGTGCGAACCCGGCCGCCTGCAGAAAGAGATTGTGTAATAATAATCGCTGCTGCTAATAGAAGCAATTTCTTCATGGCGCACCTGAGTTTCTTTCTGTTGGTTCTACAACCATTTTTTCGACGCAAATATCATATAGAGTGAAAACTTTTTGCCATCTATATGAATGGCAGCCAGAGCAGCCGCAAACTGAACTCAAAGATCAGCCTGAGCGGTTTACGCCAGGGTAAACGGTAGAAAAGCGCCGGCAGTTGGCAGAGCAGAGCAGCCGACAGCAACCAGAAGCTGAGCCAGCTGATGAAGGGTATATTGATAATTGCCAATAACAGAGCCAGATGACTTACCATAATAAAAAACAATTCGGCCTTGAGGGTGATCAT
>CAZHLC010000483.1:0-4056 GCA_964532545.1 uncultured Leptospiraceae bacterium
TTTCTTCGTTCTGCTCAGCGGCATACATTGAAATCATAATCAATTCGTAGGTGAATGATGGTGGATTTTCAACCTGATCAAAAAGAAAACTTGGCTGTTTATCCTCCAAGTGCTTTGAAAGGCGCTCTTTTATATTTTTTACTAACTGCATTTCTCTGCCTGAGGAGTGAAAGATTTTTAGTGCGACGCACAAGGTCAATCACTTTCCATAATTACATAGTTATGACACCGTCATATGGGCCAAAAATGGCTACATTTGCCGAAAAAAGTACTCAACAGCCAGTGTTTTGGGTATAATAAGACCGATAATGTGACATAATTAAAGAGGAGGGCCCTATGAATAAATGGTGGCGCAAGCTCAGAAAGGCCCATAAAAAAGGTTATAATCAGGGATATAAAAAGGCAGTCAAAACCCAGAAAAACTGGTATGAGATACAGCTGCGAGTTTTACGTTCAGGCCAGAAGACGGCTCTAAAAGAAGTGCGCAAGATGCACCACGAAGAGCTGGCCATGCTTAACAAAGAGCATCGAAAGAAAATTCAGGCTAACGAAGAAAAGACCAAAAAAGAGCTGAAAAAAGCCCAACAGATGATTCGCGATTATGAAAAGCTGAAACAAAAGTGGAGCGAGAAGGTCAGCTACGTAGAAAATATGATTCACGAACTCGAGCTTATTGATCGGTCAAAATCAAATATGGTGACTGAGATTTTAACCCGGGCAGCTTTGCTGAATAAACGTGATATCAAGATTGATAATATTCGCCAGAAGTATCAAGAGCTGATCGCTAATACCATTCAAGAAGATCAGACAAAACTAATTCAATAGCTCTCGCAGCTTCTTTAGCGTATACTCAACCTTCTCAAACGGAAACAGATGACCCCCTTCGGGGCATGTGTGGTGCTTACCACCATTGCGGCTCAATTTGCGGGCCAGCGATGGTGGGCACACAAATGACTTATTAGGGGTTACAATATCGACTCTGCATGGTACCTTGAGGGCTTCGCTGAAGTTAGCGAACGATGGCGTCGAAAAGATTTTCGCTTCTACTTCAGGGGCGCAGCTGATTTCAATCTGGTTGCCTGCGGGCCTGAAGCAAGATTCAATATAGTCTTTGAAAACATCACGATCAAAGCCCTTAAAAAACGGATGTTTCGCCAGAACTTTATAGGCTACCTGATAGCTGCGAAAAGTGCGGCGGCGCTTCTTTGCCTGGCGGGCAAGGGGGTTGCCAAATATTTTTACAAACAGAATTTTAAGATAACCCAGGGCAACCGGATCAAGGGCTACAACCTGTTCAAAAGCATCTGGTTTGAACTGGGCTGCTTTGAGTAGGCAGATGCCACCGAGTGAATGGCCTATGCCCCTGACTTTTTCTAGCTTCTCATGTTCTAGCAGGGCAAAGATCTGATCACGAAAAAAGTTCCAATCGCTGAAATCAAGAGTGCCCTGTGAATAGCTGTGGCCCGCAAAATCGAGGGCCAGTACCCGGTATTTGTTTGAGAGTGCAGTTACATAGGTTTCGTAGCATTGAGCACTGAAACCATTGGCATGGGCAATTAAAATGGCCGGCCCAGAGGCCTTATTATCAAGATAAGACAGCTCTAAACCCGAGAACTCGAAGGTTTTACGCATGTTTTTACTAAAACGAAGAGTGGTACCTAACGAAAATAAAAATATGAAACAATTCTTTGAGCAAAGCCTTCTCGACCAATTGATTGAAGAAATTGCCTGGTTAGACTGGTAATGAAAAGAATAACCGGCTGTTGCAGCCGGCTCTAAATAGGTTTCTTAGAAATCTCGATCTTTTACGGTTTTGCGACCGTCTTTTTTAGCATTATCAATAGCCTCATCAACCAAGCCTCTGATTTTATCAGATAATACTTCAGCGACGTTTCCGGCGGTATTCATATCTGCCTTTTCTTTTATATATTTTTTTAGCTTTGAGGTAACTACGAGCACTTCTGCCATGGTTTTCTCCTTAGAATATTTAGTAGCTCCAGCGAACTCCCCATTCTGTTTGTAATTATGTCACATTCATTGGCAAAAGAACTCATCTGTAAAGCCAATTATTGCCATTTTTAGGCCACTTCTGGGGCGATGCACTATTGTTGTTTTACAAAGCTGGCGGTAATACCATTTAAAGGAATTCCCATAAAGGTAATGGGCAGCGACTTAATCTCAAGGGGCAGGTTGTCTTTCTTACGGCATTTCGCCACAACCTTCTTTTTCGATTTAAAGTAGATGAATTCTTCATCGACCTTGGTACTCACCTGCATTGATTGAAACTGATCTTGCAGCAACACATTGATTTGCTGATCTCTTGGCTGTTTGTGCAGCATATAGATTGGCAGGCTGGCCAGGGTATGGGCCCCCGGGGGCCGTTTCAAGTTCACCTTTTTGGTTTTATCATAAACAATACGAATCGTTTTGCGCCTGAAGAAAATCTCAAACTCTGAGGTTTTACCAGCAAGCCTGACTTTAAAGCTGTTATAGTGGGGGCTGAAGCTGCCGGTGTGAAATTCTATGTCACTGATTACAATAAAGTTGCCCACCAGATTTTTAAACTGGTTTAGATTGGCCGAGAGCCTGAAGGCATAGCAGCGACCAGCTGATTTGCGGCATTTTTTTACCCGTAGAAACTGATAGCGGGCATAACCTACTGTGACCCCGTAGGCGTAGACCTTATAGAACAGGGCTTTCTTTTGGGGGCGCTGCGCAAGTTTGGCAAAAGGTGTTGAGCTGGCTGTGAACAATAAAAGGGTAATTATTAACAACCGGCCTGAGGTCATCTTATGACCATATACAATTAACGTGCAGGTGTACCACGAATTATTGGGGATATTTATGCTCTGAGTGAGTCTTTGACCGGCCCCTGAAAACTTGCTGTTTCGCCCAGGGGCTCGCAATGGCAACTGAGTGCTTCAAACCGGTGGTTTGTGATACTTTAGAATGAGGTTTTTGATCTGCTCAGCTAAGACAACGGGGGCCTGCTCGAAATTATCTTGATTAATCCACACTGAGTGTTCAAAAAGATGTTCGGCCAGGTAACGGGTACCGGTCTGCATAGCCAGAAAAACGTAGTTCTGTGAGCTGTATTGTTTGATCAACTCGCGCAGCATGGTGTTATCATCGCTGTTGAGTTCGTCTTCAATTTTAGCCCGGGCCCGGTGCCCGCGAAAGTCAGAAACAATGACTGCAATGCGGGTGGTAGCATCGGGTGAGAAGCAGCTTTCAATGTTCTGCACCACTTGAAACTCTTCAACGGTATCACCATCCCAGTTGTCGGCCATCTGATCAAAGATGTTTTCTTTGCCAGAAGTCGTAGGAAACTGATCTTGTGTGGTATACTCAACCATATCAACATTCTTCTTCATGTTATCATGGTCAGAGTAACCAAAGGTACGCAGTGCAATTTTTTTATCCCACAGAACTTCCATGGCTGACTGCAGGGCTACCACCGATGCCACTGAGTACTGAAAGTTAAACAGCCGGCGGCCCTTGTTAATCAGAAAGGCAAATTCGAGCCCCTTGAGTTTATCTTCGCTGTGAATGATTCTTGAATGATCAAAAATGCGGTCTGAGCCCTTCTGCGCCATATAGGCCAGATACTTGCGGGCTTCGACCCGCGAACCATAAGACTGCAGGCGCCGTTCAATATGAACATTGCTTTCAAGGGCGTTCTCAAGATCCATCTCTAGATCTTCGAGCATCTTGCCAAAGACCTCGTAGTAGTCTTGCAGACGAAAGCCCAGGCTGTAATCAAACTTGGGTTTGTATTTTTTTAGAAATGCTTCAAACAGTTCGTCGGTGCGGTAGCCCCAGGCGCCACCCCCACCCATGGGTTCACCCATGCCCTGGTTGCCCTGAGTGTCTTGCCCATACCAGGCATCGGGGCCTTCTTTGACCTTGCCGCCGGTTTCAGGGGTGTTTATTTTCAAACCCTTTTTCAGGGCGCGACCAGAGAGTTTAGGTTTGGCCTTGCCAGTGTTGGCGAGGCGCTGGTGCTTTTCAGGATCCCAATATAACTTTTTGCGAGAGCTACTGCCCTTCAGAAGT
>CAZHLC010000484.1:0-4049 GCA_964532545.1 uncultured Leptospiraceae bacterium
GTCCCAGTGATGAAGTGGTTATTTCACAGAAGTCAATTGAGCAGAGTATGTACTCATAGCTTATCAGTCTGTGATTATCACGGATTTCGCGGGATTGCAATCTGCCAGCCTCATTGTAGCATTCGATCTCTTGCAAGGCAGAGTCGAATTTTACTAGATTTGAAATTGAAATGACACAGTTCTTGTCGTAAGAATAGGTTGTGACCTTGTTAAAATCTGAGATACTGATAGCCTTGCCAAAATTTTCAACATCGTATCTTCTCTTTCTGCCGAGTTCATCAAACTGCCACGATTCGATTCGGGTAGAAAAGGTACTTTCAGTAATAACCTTATTCGGAATAAATGAAACCTGCTCTAGCTGTTGCCTGGCGCAACTTGAAATAACGGTTATGAGAATGACCCACAACAGTTTATGTGACATAACTTACGGTAGTTCGAGCTGTTTAGTAGGTCAAGAAGATTTGCTATGTCAAAACTTCATATTTGATAACTCATTCGCAGATAAAACTCAGGGTAGGGCCAGACAGAGAAAGGAAAGTCGATCTTGCTGTTAAGGCTGTCTTCGAATTCTGAACCTGAAGCCTCTCTATAGGTCATCGTCTGAGGAATGGGTATGATTACCCGTAGAGCTTAAAGCCAGCATTAAGGCGAACCTTCTCTGAGCTGCGATATTGAAATATGTCGAGTATGAAAAGACCGCCATATGTAATGAAGCGTTTTTCACCAATTACGCGACCATTAGAGCCATCTTGATATTCATGTTTGAAGTTAAAATTGAACGTTGCCAGACCTAAGCCGAAGAAGCTAAACCATGTGATTTTGGGGTTCTCTTTGAGGTGAAAGAGAAGAGTAATGTTAAAAACATGGTTAAGATCAATGTCGATTACTGCTTTGGTTCCTCTTCTTGAAAGAGTAAAGGGAAAATCAGCATTTTCTCTCGCCATACGAAATGCGCCGGTCTCATAGCCAAATAAAAGATCTGTTGATTCACCTACAGGCATTGTCGCATGTAGGCCGAATGTGTTGCCAAGGTAATTGGTATTATATTGAAACCCCAGTTTATGCCCACGCGATTGGGCTGCCAGACAAGAGCAAGAGAACACGAAAAACAATATTATCTTTAATAAGTTCACTACGGTCACCTCTTAAACTTACCCTTCAGAAACACGTTGAGCATCAGCAGCAGAAAACCAAAATAGACTAAACCCGGGGTTTGCTGGCCGAATTTTTTAAAACCAGTGCCAATGCCGTAGCTGAAGATAACCAGCAGGGTAATAATGGCAAAGGCGTTGCCCCATAAATAACCCAGCTTATAGTCTTGTTTAATGAAACCAATGCCGGTTGCAATCATGGCCGCACCAATGGCGATGTAGCCCAGAATATAATCGATGCGCACCGTATCAAAGATGAAGCTATTGATAATAGCCATAACCGCGCCGCCCCCGATAATGAAGTGTATAACGGCCATGGTGATCAGGCCGGCATTTGATGATTTAGCTTCACTCATGATGTTTCTTGCCAAAACGTTTTGAGTTGGCAACTAATATCCCCAGTAAGGCCATGATAAGACTCAAAGATTATAGTAGACTGCCAGGGCCAGCCCGAAGCTGAGCTTCTGCACTACATCAAACTGGCTATAGGCCTTGATGGCGATGCTGCTTTTCTGCCAGGGATATTCATATCCCCCAGCCAGTTGAAACATGGCTGCACTCTCTTGTTGGTCGAGGCTGTTACTGGCGAAGAAAACCAGCCCGCCCTCGGCAGAAAATAAGAGCTTACCCGCATGCTTCTCACCCAGGGGTACACGCCACAGGGGCCCAATCAGGGGGGCGATACCTACCAGTTCAGAGTTACCTTTAAACAGGCCGTAGCTGGCCACCGACAAGCGCACCCCGGGAAAATAAATCGAATTGCGGGCCGCATCGAACATATCATCGAGCCCCCGCTCAAAGGCCAGGGTGAGCCCACCACCAAAGCCCAACTGCGAACTGGTTGAGAACAGCGGCGCTGTTTCGATGCTAAGGCGCGACAAAGTCCAGTAACTGTAGGTGATGTTCTGCCAGTCGGCAACGTTGCCTACGCCGTCTTTGGCCCGGTAGCGCAGTTTGTAGTAATCACCTTTAAAGGGCGAGGCAAAAGTGACCAGCTCATTTACATCACCCGAGAGAGGTATGCTTTTGATTTCTTTTTTTTTCTGCAGATCGAACTGGCGACAACCAGAACGGTCTTGGCACTGGGCCTGCAGCTCACCCCGGGCATTAACCTGCATCGAGTGCAGAGGTTTGGTGACATCTTTATCAAGCTGTAGCAGGTAGCGGTATACCAGCTTTTTCTTTTTTAAAAAGCAGATGCTGATACGGTTGAGGTTTTCTTCAAGGTCTCTGGCCACAATCACAAAGCTGGTTTTCTGGCCGCCAGTTGCGGTACCAATGCTATTGGCCCCGGTTGAGATTTTGCCTTCGTCGCAGTTACCCTTCACCATTACCTTAAAGTTGGCAGATTGGTTGGTGGTAAAGCTTACTACTGAGCCCTCTGTTGTGGTGAGCACATCACGGCTGGTTTTTATGTTGATGACCTTAAACTCATTGTTGGCAAAGGGCTGGGCGGCCAGGGCCACAGGCAGCAGAAATAGCAACAGGCCCTTCACAACTCAGCCCTCAAACCAGTATGGGGTCTTCTTGGTGTACTGGTGATCACGAAACTTGCTGTGCAGAATCTGAAAGGCACTTTTTGAAAAATGCCCGGTCTTTTTGTCGGTGCAGCCAAAGCGGCTGGTTTTCACCACCCGGTGCAGGGCCTCAGGCAGATCTGCATGCTTTGGGTTCTTGGTATAACTCGCAATAACCTCTCGCCCCAGAAAGTTTGGTGCTGTGCCTATCTTGATAATCTCTGCCTGTTCTCTGCCTGCCTGCCTTAACTGTTTGCGTAACAAGCGGGGCAGAGCAATCTTCTGGCGCGGGTAAAGGGTAGCCCACATGGGTTCGATTCCGTTGTAGTAGTGATAATGGTTGTTGTAGCTGATTTCTTTTTGTTGGCCCAGCTGGCACCACCAGTTATCACGAAAGTTGTCGATTTTGCGGGTTGATCTATTGCGGTATTGCCCGATCGAAGCAAAGGGGCGCAGGCCCGGGTGGCGCAGCAGGGTTAGAATGTTGGCAAACCGATCTTCACCTTTAAGAAGCAGATACTGCTGGGTAGCCTCATAAAGCTCATCTCTGTCTTGCGCAATATTCTGGGCGAATACTTTGCCGTGTTTGAAGTCTTGCAGCAGCAGGGCCCGGGTAAAAAACATACGCGCCATATCTTTGCGAATTTTTGGGGGAATGTTCTGGCTCTTGACCAGCTGGGTCGCAAGTTGCAATGAGACTTTTTCGGTAAGCAGCACACCCCCATCAGAATCAAGGTACCACTTCTTGTTTTCGGCGCCGATGCGCCCCAGACTCTTGCTGAAAGTTTCTAAATCGCGGGCATAGCGCAATTGCAGGGCGCGAAAAAGATTGTATGATGACCATTGCTCTTTGAGCTTTTGCGCAACGATTAGCTGGTCAACCTCGGCACCAATGCTGCGGCCCTGCTCTGCGGCCAACCTCATTAGATGAAATTGCACAGTTAGATAAGCGGGGTGGTCGGCTTTAATTTTTCGCGCAGAGCGCAGCAGGGGCCTTGCCTGGCGGGCGCTGGCCTTGCTGAGGGCCGCTACCAGCCATGCTGTTTTTCTGGTTCTTTTGAAGCGACTGATGGCATGTGAGGTGGCTGCAGGGTTGGCCGCCTGAAACGTAAAGATAAAGTCAAGAAGATCGTCTTTTCGCAGGGTTGCCCTGGTTTTCTGGTAGCGCTTCAGAGCATCTTCTCCTGTTTTTTTACCCCTGGTTTTGATAAAGTAATCAAGGGGTTCAATGGCAAAAACATCCATAAGCCAGATCAGGTCGTGTAACTGGGTCGTCAGGGCCTTGCCCTTCAGTTTGCCCTGGCGAAAATCGCGGGCAATCTGCAGACGCCGCGCATCGGGTTGTAGTCTGAAGTTTATGTAGTTCTGCAGGGCGATGGCC
>CAZHLC010000485.1:0-4045 GCA_964532545.1 uncultured Leptospiraceae bacterium
CACGGAGATTCAGCCTACTGGCAGAAGTTTTACATTAACGGCGCCGACATTACCAACCCGGTGTTGCCCGGTACGCCGCTGATTGATGTGCCGGTGCATCTATTCAATGAGCTTTCACTGGGTTTCGTGCTGCGCCCCTATCACAGTATGAGAGGCCATAACTATGATGTCTGGGTAGCAGATAAGCCTGCCATAGACATTTACCTGGCCCACCCCAATCTGCTTGGGGGGGCCAACATCATGCCTGAGAATACTTTTGATCGTGAACCAGGTGAGGCCTTTGGTGCCCCTTCGCGCAAAAGGTCGTTTAAACCCTCGGGTGAGGGCAGTGTCTCACTGCTAACCCCTGGCTTCAATGGTCAGATGGCCCGCATTTTTGCCGAGAGCATAGTGCATAACCGCACTTTCTTGAGAACAGACCGCGAAATCTCAAGCCGTAACACTGCTTTTCTCAGCCAGGCACTGTCAAAAAACTCGCAGCTGCTGGTTGGCTACCAGTTAAAAACCCGTGAGAATGAGAATATTGAGTGGCAGAATGACCCCCGTAATACTGTGAAGGTAATTGATAATGCCGTCTATGCCCAGTATATAAGCAGGGCCCGTAATCATCACGATCTTAAACTTGGTATTGGCTTTACCTCGCTTGATCAGACCGATCAGGGGCAGCCCTTTCAGCGCAGCCTTACCGATGAGACCCAGCTGGGCCGGGTACCGGCCCCGGGTATTCGCCAGGGCTTTTTTGTCGATGGCTCTTACCGCCGTGATAAACTGCAGCTGCATAAACTGTTTGCTGATCATCTCTATTTTGAAGGTAACAGCCGGGTTGAGATTATCAGAGAAAAGCTCAGTTATTCTGGTGATAACTACTCGCGCACCTATAGCGGAGCGGGCCATGATGTCTTACTGTTTGAGGCTGCACAAGATGCCTATACAACTATTGCCCGCTTCAGGCCGGCCCTGGGCTACAAGCGCCGCTATGGCGATATTCAGGTAGACAGCTGGGTAGGTGCAGCCTATGAGGCTGGCCTTGGTCAAGATGCCCTTATTCTCGATCGAATAGACCCCCTCATTGGTATTAAAACAACCTTTTATTTTGATTCAATTGATTCTGAGTTCTACGTTGGCGCCCAGCATGACGCCATACCATTAACCTACAATGAAGTGAGCTTTCTCAACAACCGCCGTCTCTCAGGCACCCGCTATTTCTGGAATGATGCCAACGGTGACAAAGTTTATACACCCGGCGAAGAAGGCGGGGTACTCTACCGCACCGGCCCCAACTACCGTACAAAGGCAGATGGGCTGAACGCGCCGGTGCGCGAAGAGCTGTCTCTGGGCTTCTTAAAAAAGTTTTCACGCTACTGGTCAGGTGGCATAAACCTCATTGGCAATGTCACCCGAAATCTTTTCACTGTAAGATATGACCCGGCCTTTGATTCAAAACATGTTCAGGTAGCCCGCAGCGAGTCTGTGGTGGGTTATCTGTTTAACCGCGAAACCGGTACCTACGGTGAAGAACTCTACCAGCTTACTAATAACCCCGAGAACTCATACTACGCAGCCTTTGAATTGCAGCTGCTGCGCAAGAAGATGAACTCATGGTGGTATTTGAACTTCAATCTGGGGGCATACTTTCACCTTGCGCACCCGCCCCAGGGCAATGGCCAGTTTTATAATGACATTGCGGTTATTGAAGAAATCACTGCTGACCCCAACTACCGGCTGGCCACAGAAGCACGCACCGAGCAAGAGCGTGGCTATCTTATTAACATTATCTTTGGTTTTGATCTTTACAAAGGTTTGACCTTTGATCATACTATTCGTTACCGCGATGGCACCTCATTTGGCTCGTACACCGTAGGCGAGGGGTTGACTCAGGGGCCAATCATTGTGCAAGATGTAGAGCGGGCCAATGGTATCATAGGCATTGGTCGCTATACCTTTTACCTGAACTGGGATGCGCGGCTGCGCTATGAATGGCAAACCGGCGGTCAGAAGTGGGCGGCGGCCTTTGATGTCTATAATCTCATGGGTTCAAGCGTGCCCATGTATGAAATTACCCTGCGGGGCCGGAGTCTTGAGCGTCGGCCTACAGAAGCGATTCCGCCGAGAATGTACCGGGTGATGCTCTCGACCTCGTTTTAAATATTAGCTTGACAATCACCGTAATTCTATACCACATCGTTTGTGCTGTTCTTTGAGAACAATGCAGTCAATGAAGCGCAGAAGTTGCTGTTTAATCAAGCAAAGGGCGAAACTGATTCTGCGCATCGCCTGCTTGAATTCAGAAACGTTTCGGTGAAACGCCCTGGCGGCACTCAGCTGGTGAATCTGAACCTCAGCATTGGTCAGGGCGAAAATGTGGTGGTGTTGGGCCCTGAAGGCTCGGGCAAAGACCTCTTTTCTGATCTCGTTACCTGTAAAATCAAACCCGATCAGGGCGAGGTGTTTTTTCTGGGGCAGAACATACATGAGAAAGAAGGTGACGAGCTTGAGACCTATCGCTCATGTATCGCCTACGTATCATATAATTTCGGGCTGATTAACAATCTCAGCATCATCGACAATGTAATTCTGCCGCTGCGTTACCATACAAGTCTTTCAGAAACCGAGCTGGTGAAGCGTGCCGAAAGCTTTCTGCAGCGCTTTCAGCTTATGCATGTTCGCGACCTGCGGCCGCAGATGGTGCGCCACAGTGAAACACTGCGGGCGGCCTTTGCCCGGGCTATGATTCTGCAGCCCATGCTGGTTTTTATTGATCACGCCTTTGCCAGCCAGTGCCCTATTGCTCTTTCAAAATTTCTTGATTCGGCCCGTGAAGAGTTTGCTGATAAGCAGATTACCTTTTTGATGACATCGTTTGAATATGGTTATTTTCACCGTCATACCCAGCGCTATCTGCTTCTGTATGAAGGGCAGGTGGTGTTCAGGGGCAGTCGCGAAGACTTAGAGCGGGCTGAGAACCCTTACATTCGGCAATTTACCCAGACACCCCTTGAGGGCCCCATGCAGTCTTTCATGTAAATACTTGCTGACACGCTGTTTCGCCTTTAAAACCTGACATACAACTTTATTACGAGGTAACAAACTATGGGTAAAATTGTATATGTAGATAAAGACGACTGCACCAGCTGCAACCTGTGTGCTGACACCTTACCCCAGTACTTTCGTATGGATGATGACGATCTCGCTGAGTCACATAACAGCGGTGATAACGTTAACGCAGCTGATATTCCTGAGGCTGACAACGATAAAGTGCAAGAGTCAATTGACGATTGCCCTGGTGAATGCATTCACTGGAAGTAACTGACCTCTAAAAACGAAACGTCTGGCCCATGTAATAAGAGCCACGGGCCTGGGCCAGATAGAGCTCTGATTTCTTTCTCTGAGAAACTTTTTTATTGTAACGACGCAGTCGGTCAATGCGACGGTTGTGTTCAGTCACATCGATAAATATATCAATAACGCTGCCCAGATAGAACATGATGCCGCTGGTTAGAAGCACTGAGCCCATCATAAACAGGGCCTGATTGGTATTGTCTTCAACCCGCAAAACCTTACCGTTAACTACAATATCACGGGTAGAGTGCGCGGTCAGCATGGCCACAATACCTGAGGCCATAAGCCCGTAAGAACCAACCATGAAGATGGCCCCGTCTGAATATTTTCCTACATAGAAATGCCCAGACCCCGGCACTGTAAGCGACATACCGACGGCCAGCCACATGTCTTTTTTACCCAGGCTCAGCCCACTGCTGCGGCCAATTCTACCGGTGCTTTTGCTGGGGGTCGTTTTGCCTGTAGACTCGCTTTGCCCCTGTTTTTTGAGGCGAATCTTGCGCTGGGCCTCTAGCGAGGTAAAGCCAAACAGCAGCACTGAAGAGATAATTGCTAATCGAAAAATGGTATACTTCATTTTAATCTTCTTCGTCGGCATCACGACTGGTTCTTTTAACCTTGATTCTCTTTTTCAGGCGGGCCACTTCACCAATGGGAATTCTATAGGTTGCCCCGATAAAAATTCCCCCAGAAAGTTCAATGTAGG
>CAZHLC010000486.1:0-4041 GCA_964532545.1 uncultured Leptospiraceae bacterium
AGCCAGGCCCTCATGATCAAGATGGTAGGCATCGACCTCTGCCTTTATAAGAAGGTCAGCCGCGTCAAATGATGCCGCATAGAAAAGTACCGTTCGTTCAAACGAATCGAGATGCTCTTTATTCAGGCCGGCAATCAGTGCCTTAAGCGTGGGCAGGTCGTCTTTCTTTACGACATTAAAAAGATCTTCACCCGGCACGCCATATCACCACCTAGTTTAGAGTCTCCTGATCGAAAAGGTCGGCCGTCTGCCCCAGGAGCTTTTGCGACTTAGCCCGGGGCAGCTTCTGTACATCTTGCATTTTTCTAGCTATCACCCTGGTTCGCACTTCAGCAGATTCAATTACATTGCTGGCCTCATCAAGTTTCTTGCGGGTTTTCTGCAGCAGGTTACCGAAGTTATCAAATTCGGTTTTGACTGCGCCTAAAAGTTCCCACACTTCACTTGAACGTTTTTCAATAGCCAGTGTTTTGAAACCCATCTGCAGACTGTTTAAGAACGCTGCAATGGTAGTCGGGCCGGTTATAATAATACGGTATTCTCGCTGTATCTCTTCGAAGAGACCGGTAGTGCTGAGAACCTCAGCATATAAACCCTCGAAGGGTAGAAACATTATGGCAAAGTCAGTAGTATTGGGTGGATCTAGATATTTGTCACGTATGTCTTTCGCAGCCGATTTGATTCTTCGAGCCAGTAGTTTACGCTTATCGGCAATCTCGTTACGGTCACCACCATCATGGGCCTCGAGCAGAGCATGGTAATCTTCAGTAGGAAACTTTGAGTCAATAGGCAACCAGATCTGCTTTTTCTTACCCTTACCTGGCAGCTTCAGAGCAAATTCAACCACGGCCCTGGTGCCTTCTTTGGTATTTACATTTTCAGAGTACTGTTCATTGTTAAATACCTGCTCTAAAATTTTGCTCAGCTGAATTTCGCCCAGCACACCTCGGGTTTTAACATTTGACAGTACCTTTTTCAAGTCACCAACCCCGGTGGCCAGATTCTGCATTTCACCCAGACCCTGATGAACCTGTTCAAGGCGATCACTTACCATTTTAAACGACTGGCCAAGGCGCTTCTCAAGGGTTGACTGCAGTTTTTCATCAACAGTTTCACGCATCTTCTCTAACTTTTTTGAGTTATCGTCTTGCAGGCTCTGCAGCTTTGATTCAATTGTTTCACGCATTTTTTCAAGACGTGATTCATTAGTGTTAGTCAGGGCAAACAACTGCTTTGAAAAAGAGTCAAGCTGGCCTTTCTGCATAGTGGCAATATCAGTAACCCGCTTAATAATATTATCGCTGATGGTTTCGCGCCCCTGCCTGATTTCTTCACGCAGCTTGCCAATTTCATTATCTTTCTGTTGTGCTTCACGAATAAGGTTCTGTTGACGCAGACCGTAGAATACCACCAGCGAAATCTGGGCGATGAAGAGAGCAATAAACAGGTAAAAGAAGGGTTCCATATTATGTCTCGTTACTATAATAACTCATCAGGTCAATTTGCTTTTGCCCACCTCTGAGCCATCAGGTAAGCACATCTTCTTCTATTTTTGTTACCTGCTGGCTGATGGCATCGATCATGGTATGGGCCTTTGTTATAGCGCTGCCCAGCTTTTCAGTCACTGAAATATTGCTCTGGTTTGCTGCATTCAGGTCATGAATCGTGCGGGCAATATCGGCAATTGACGTTTTCTGATCTTGCGTCGAGTTTTCGATGCCACTGATATATTCTTTTACGAGGTCAAAATTATCACGCATACGCATCAGCATCTGCTCTTCGCCGCTCACTGCTCTACTGATTTCAGTGAAGATATTATTTACCTGGTTGATACCCTCGATCAGCATACGCAGATTCTTGGCATTACCTTTGAGCTCGCGGGTATAGGTTGTCATAATCTGGGTAGTGGTCTCAATAAGAAAGTTGATGTTGCTGGTACTCTCACCAGTCTGTTGAGCCAGCTTAGAAATTTCATTGGCAACTACGGCGAAACCGCGACCCGCGCTACCGGCACGGGCTGCTTCAATCGAAGCGTTTAATGAAAGCAGATTAATGCGATCAGCAATATCATTGATGATCTCAGCCACCTTTTTCATTTCATCGGTAGTCTCTACCATGTAGGTCATGCCATCGACCATGCTGTTGATTGAAGTTTCACCGGTTTTGCCCAGGTTTGTACTCTTCTGCACCAGATCAGCAGCCTCTAGAAAGTGATTCTTGGTTTCGGCAGATTTACGGATAAAGTTGCGTGCCTCATTGAGCATGTCGTGTATTTCACGAACTTCGCGCTGGGTACTGGTCGCTACCGAATCAACTGAGGCACTGATTTCTTCAATGGCAGCCTGAATCTCTTCAACAGATGTTATCTGCTTCTGGGCAAACCTGCTCATGCTCTCATGGCCATCAGCGAGAGGGTCTTTGATGCCGCCAAGATCAGAACCGGTATTTTTCAGCTCATCAAGCGCCCGCCTTACCTGAGAGCGCTGCTGGCGAATGACATTGTCAATTTTTTCAGTCATGCGCTTCTCTACGGCACTGAAAGAATACACAAAGAGATAAACCGCCCCCAGTAAAACCAGGGCACTGAAAACATAACTTGCTATACGTATAATGTTGAGGGTTTGCCCATCAAGCCTGATTAGCGGCTCATAAAACAAAGGGTAAATATGAACAGCCAGTAAAATCACTGACATTAGAGCCCCACTGAGAATGACCAGCATGCCTTCAGAGCGGCCCAGGGCCAGATAAGGCAGGGGCAGCATTGCAAATATCAGGTATTGCAGACCAGAATCAAGACCGTAATAGAGAACATATAGAGCTGCATAAATCGATAGCAGAGTGACACCTGTAGCGATGGCCGTGCGGTAAAAACCAAGGCGATTTAAAAAAAGAATAAACAGGGTACCTATAATGGCAGCAATAGGCGGGTAACTCTCAAGGCGGTAATTGAATAAAACCAGAACCACCGTAACTGCGGTTGAGAGAACCAGCATGACAAAAGTGATGATATTCAGCGAGCGTAGCCGAATAATCTTAACTTTTGACAGGGCGCTGGTAACCCCCAGGTTTATGATATAGTTAATAAACCTCACCCTACATTATCGGTAGGGCATGAAAATGTTTAAAACCCTTTATCTTGCAGTTTGCTCAAGCAAGAGCCTGAAATTCTCTAAGAATTCGAGAATTTGACCGGCATCAAGCGATGCACAGTGTTCAAGATATTCATCGGTAAAAGTCTGTAATGGTTCAGGCAAAGGTTCCCCCCCTTTAAGCAGCTTTGGGCTGCCCTCTCTCTAGTTTGAGCTGATTTTTTCTATTTTCATCAGCCTCTTCAGCGCTCTCACGTCTTCTCGATCTTGACGGCGCTCACCCTTTTCTTTCAGCTTGATCAGATCTTCTTTGGTTAGAACAGCGATGGTATGCTGATTTACCCTTATTTTTTCAACCTGATAATCTCTTAAATCTTCAACGATTATTATATCGACGAGCTTTAATGGGTTATCTGCATCATAAAAGCTCCACGCGACAAGGTTTTTATTCTGCATAAAGTCAATACGATTTTTAAAAAGGTCAGTTGCTTTAACCGGTATTTTGCTGGTTAGACCCAGAGATTTAAGAATTCGTTCGGCTTTTTTGAAACTTTTTTTTTCAATATTGATGATTATATCAATATCAATGGTTCCCCGAACGGCACCATGCAGGGCCACGGCATAGCCGCCAATTACAGCATAATCAAGTTTGCCCTGTTCAAAGGCTTTGCAAATCTCGAGTAGAAACACCGGTTAAACAATCAACCGCGAGGGCCTCTGTTTTCGCCAGCATTTTTTGTTGTCGCCTCATCAACCGGGCCTTTATGGGAAAGAATGTCGCACAGGGTGCTGCTTGTTGAAGATAATGTTCATAATATGGAGCTTTTGATTGCTCTGCTTGAAGATAAGTATGAAATCGAAACTGCCTACAATGGGCAAGAGGCCATCGAGAAGGCCACCCAGTTCAAACCAGAACTGGTGTTGGCTGACATTTCACTGCCAGTGATGGATG
>CAZHLC010000487.1:0-4035 GCA_964532545.1 uncultured Leptospiraceae bacterium
AAAAAGACAGGAATTCTAGTGGCCAAAGGTATGGCCTCAAATGTTCTGATTAATCGAGAGTCTTTTAAACCATTGCGGGTTCCCACAGAGATTGCAGCAGAAATCGGTAAGTTTACCCGCTAAAATCAATCAATGGCGTCTTCAAGTTTTTTGAGATTAGCATTATTCGCATCAAACTGGCGGGCCAACTCAACCAGCATCAGGGCGCGATCACGGTTGCCAATGAGTCGATAGACATCTGCCAGGTTCAGCAGGTTGTTAACATTGTTTTCATGGCGCAGTCGCACCCGCTCACCATGGTCGGCCGCCTTTTTAAAACGACGGCTGGCCTTATAGGCCTTTGAAGCAAGATAACTGAATTCAATAACCGCAGGAAATTCTGCAGTACCATCTTCAGCAAAGCGGGCTGCTTTTTCAAACTGCCGGTCTTGCACCAGTGCCTTAACCAGCAGCAGTAGAATCTCTGATTGTTTCTGCAATTGGTAGGCTTCTTCAAGTCTGCTAACAGCAATATCATAGTCAGCCATTTTGATGGCCTGCTGGGCTGCCTTCAGCATATTAGCTCTCTGCTCACTGTTATCTGCAGCATCAGAAGTTCCCTGATAATCTTCGAAGTAGCTGATTCGCAGCAGGGTGAGGTCGTCGGTGAGTTCACCGAATTTCAGAAGATTCTCTGCAATATTTTCAAGTTGCCCACTACTCTCTTCGACCCGTTTGAGAAAGGCCGTTTCATCTTCATTGATAATGCGTGAGCCCTGTTCGTCAGTGCCAAGCAGCAGATCATCGCGCCCATCAGAGCCCATGATCAGCACGTCGCGCGGGCTTAACTGAAAGGTTTTTATCTGCAGCTCTGTTTCAATTTCTTCAATACCAATCTTACGCAGTATGTCATCGCGCTCAATAAACTCGGCCCGACCATCGCGGTACAGTACAGAAAAGGGGTGTTCAGCATTAATGTAATACATGAGCCCTGTCTGGTCATCAACCATGCCCATCATTACAGAGATAAGCATCGAACCATCAAAGTTGACAAAGATGGTCTGCAGCTCAAGAAATGCATCGCGCAGCCAGTTTTCAGGATACTTGGCCTGGGCAGCAGAAGATACCTGAGTGCGGGCAATCACCGAATTGAACACAACACCCAGTACCAGGGCCCCACCGGCCCCCTGTATTGATTTGCCCATGGCATCGCCATTAAGAAAAACAGTATAGGGTTTACCCAGCAGATTGATTGAATGGGCAATGCAGAGGTCACCGCCAATCTCGGCCTGCCACTTCTTGAATTGAAACTGCTTTTTCTGTCGCACCAGAAATTCAACTTTTACCTGGCTGCTCTCGGCCCGGTTAACACCCAGTGGTTTGATCAATAGGCTGGTAAGAAAGTAATCACCATCTTGCTGCACCTTGAGGGTTCGTACCTCGTTGAGTGTGCGCTGTAACTCTTCAGTTCTCTGCTCAACCTTCTTTTCAAGGTTCTGATTCAACTCTTCGTTTTCACGATTCAATCTTACAAAACGGTTGGCCAGCACACCGGCAAGGCCCATTACAAACAGAATGAAGCCATAGCCCGCCACCCTGGGAAAATTTATAATACTGTTATTGCTCAGTGTATCAACCACCAGACAGCCCACCATAACCAGAGCACCCGAAATTATTATGTAGGCATCTTGATTGCGCTTCAGTACAAATCTGATGATAACATACATCATATAGATCACACTGAGCGGATATAGAAACTGAAAGAACTGCTTAACTACAAAGTTGTAAATGCGAATTGATGGGTGCAACAGAAACGACAGAATTACCAGAGCGAAAAGGGTATCTAAAACCTTCAGAATAAGGTGGTAACGCAACCTGAAAAAGGTGCGGGTAAAGTGGGTCACTGTAATAAACAGCATGGGCAGGCACATGTACTCTATTTTTTTGAAAAGAAAGAAATTCAAACCAAGGTCGAACTTAATCTGGGTTCGAAAAAACTGGTAGGTTACAAGAAAGAGAGTAAACGCTGCATAGAAAAAATACTCTTTGTCTTGCCTGCGCCTGACAAATAAAAACATAAAATAAACACCGGCGGTGAAATAAAGAACCAGCAGTATAATTTTAAAATACTCAGACTGGTAGAAGTCACGCCAGGCAGCAGTCGCGGGCCCGATGGCCGTATAATCTGACATGATGCCGATTTCATCGATAAAATAGTTCTGGGTTTTTACCAGAATCACATTTAATTCACCAGGTCTCAGCGCCTTCGAAGGTATTTCATAGAGGCGAATCTTGTCATAGGCCTGGGGTTTTTTGTGATCAAATTTGCCATAGCCACCAAGTCGATAACCATTAAACCACGCTTCATCACGATCGCTGATACGGCCAAGGCGCAGCACAATATTCTGATCAATTTTTTGCGGAAGCTTGACCATCTTCATGTACCAGAAGTTTTTAATTTTTTCTTCGTAATTCTCTGGTTCAGAAAATGTGAAAAGGGCAGCCAGAAAATCTACGGTGTGTTTGGCGAAATCAGTTTCAAAGCTGCTGGTAAGCTCTTTAACCTCAATAAGGTTACTGGGAACGGGTACTTTAACCCATTGAGTTTTGCTCTGCTCTTTAAGCAGGGTTGCCGATTCAGACTTAGCATTAAGACTGCCGATTGCAGCATACCAACTGTCTGAAGTACTCGAATCGAGATTGACCTCTGAAGTCAGTTTTGAAATTTTTTGAAAAGCATAGTCACTATATATGGTAGTAGAAAAAACGAGTGCTAAAACAAGGCCCAGTATAAACCTACCGGGAAGACGCCGTGACATGAACAAACAGCAAAACAAATCTATGATAATTGGTCAAGAAATTCGATGCTAAAATGATCAAAGGCCTGAATAACATAACGATACACACCCTGCTCTTGCTGGCGCTTACCCTGGCCGGGGGCTGTAAAAAACCGCCGCAGAAGCCCGAGCCCAGGCTGGCCGACTTACCGCCCTATAAAGTAGCCGAAAGCCGCGTTCCCCTGGGTGGGCCCAGTGCAGCCCGGGCCCGCTATGTGCTGGTGATCAGCATTGATGGGCTGGGCTATGAGGCCCTGCGTGACGCCATGCGCAAAAAGGTCGTGCCAAATATTTCAAGACTGGCTGCCCGGGGCTTTCTCAGCCCCATGCAGGGGGTTTTTCCTTCAATGACGTGGCCAACCCACATGAGTTTTATTACCGGCCAATACCCCCGCTATCATGGGGTGCTGGCGAACGGCTGGCGAGAAGGTAAGAAGGTGGTTTACCCCTTCTATTATGATAAAACCCGCAAGAACTATGACCGGGTACCTACCATCTTCGATCTTGCAAAAGACAAAAAATGGCCAACGGCCGCTATCAACTGGCCCTTTACGCAGTTTATACAGAACATCAAATACAATCTGCCCGCGATGAAGCAGAACCCCTATAACTTCATTTCTGATGACCTGCGCAAGGTGCTGAAGAAACTTTATGCAAAAACAGAGGCTGCCACCCCCGAAGATGTTAAAATGAAAAGTTATCTGAAAACTTTTATTGCGCGCATTTTATATAGCGAAGCTATTGAAGGCGATTCACTGGTCAAAGAGATCATCGCAACCCTTGTCAAAAACAAAAAGAAGAAAGCGATACCCCGCCTTGCCCTTGCGCATTTTCTTACCGTCGACACCTGGCATCACAACTACGGTTTTACAAAGGGGCTGAGCCGCTGGGCCATGAGCCACATTGATAAGCTCGTAGGCGAAATCATGAAGGCTTACCAGCAGGCCGGAATATGGCGGCGCACTGCTGTATTTCTGGTTTCTGATCATGGCTTTCTCAATACTACCCACACCGTTGACCTTAAAAAGATTCTGCGTAAAAGCCCAAGATCAAAGGCCAGGGTAAAGTACAATGGTCACACCGCCTACGTTTACCAGCATGAAGATGAAGACGTGCATGATTTGCAGCAGGCCATTATCAAAATTAAAAGTGAAAAATATTCAAAGTGTATTGAAGCAGTTTATCTTGAAGACGAATATGCCAGCCTTGGCCTACCTAA
>CAZHLC010000488.1:0-4018 GCA_964532545.1 uncultured Leptospiraceae bacterium
GTGACCACCGGGCCTGGTTCGATGAAATCGACGGGGCCCATGCTGTGATCAACCTTGCCGGTGAAAACATCGCCTCAGGAATATGGACTCAGGCTAAAAAAAACAGCCTGGTTCGCAGCCGTCTCGACAGTACTGCAGCTCTGGTGAAAGCTGTCAAAGAAAGCAAAAGAAAACCGACCATGTTTTTGCAGGCCTCTGCCATCGGTATCTATGGTAACCGTGGTGACGAAGAACTTACTGAAGACTCAGCTCTGGGTGAAGGTTTTCTGGCCGAGCTGGTTCGCGATTGGGAAAGAGAGGCCGGCGCAGTGGCCCGTCTTAGCAAGCTCACCTATCTGCGTATAGGTATTGTTCTGGGCAAAGAGGGGGGTGCAATACCCCGCCTGCTGCCAGTTTTTAAAATGGGTATGGGCGGCCACCTTGGCGATGGCAAAAACTACATGGCGTGGATTCATGTCGATGACATCGTTGGTATGGTTATGTATCTGCTTGAAAAAAAGAAAACCGGTATATTTAATCTTACTGCACCCGAACCTGTCACCGCCCGTGAGCTGTTTGCTTCACTGGCCCGTAATATCAAAAAGAAGTCGTGGCTGCATATGCCCTCTTTTCTGCTGCGTCTGGCGCCTGGCGGCATGGCCGATGAAATTTTTCTGGCCAGCCAACGTGTGTTGCCCGCAAAGCTCAGTGATTATAAGTTCAAGTTCAGCACTGTCGATCAGGCCATGGCCGATCTGGTTGGTTAAACGTTAATTTGCGACATTATAGGCGCTTTGATCAATCTTGTATGATTCAGTCTCAATGAAAACGTTGAGCAGGTTGACATCGATGTGCTGATTTTTAGCTTCTTCATGCAGAATATCAAGAGCCCGCTCGGTACTGATCGCCTTTTTATATGGCCTATCCCAGGCGGTCAGGGCGTCATAAATATCTGAAATGGTCATCATGCGCGACTGTACGCTGATTTCTTGAGCTTCAACCTTCAGCGGGTAGCCACTGCCATCGAGTTTCTCATGGTGTTTATAGGCGATATCGGGCACGTTTTTCAGGTCAGAAGTCCATGGAATTTGTATCAAAAACTGGTAGGTATGCGTTACATGTGACTCGATCTCTACCCTTTCTTCTTGATTGAGACTGCCTTTACGTACTGAGAGGCTGAACAGCTCGTTTTCTTTTAGAAAAGGTATCACATCGCCGTCATCAAGTTTTACCTTATGTTTTGTGATGTCTTGTAGTATCTTGAAGTTGCCTTCTTCAAGTATCGAGGGCTCATTGGCATCTCTGATGATATCAAGCATGTTGTGAATTTCAGCCTTTTTGCGGATGTATTTTCTGTCTAAATGCTCAAGCTCTTCATTAAGATTGCTATTTTTTGACTGCAGCAGTTTGATCTTCTTCTTTAAATATTCATTTTCAAGCTGTTTCTGAATATAACGAAATCGCCATTCAATCGAATCAAGCTCGTGTTCATAAAGCTTTTTGGGTTTTACCAGCACCTTCTCACGTACACCGACCTTGCCGAAGTCGTGCAGCAGCGAAGCGTACCGCAGCTCGCGCAGCTGGTCACGGCTGAACTTGATATCTCTGAACTGGCCATCGGGGGCACGGTCAAGGGCTTCAGCAAGATTAATGCTGAACTGGGCTACTCTGAATGAATGACCAGAGGTTGTAGGGTCTCGCTGTTCAATGGCCGTTACTGATGCCATAACGAAACCTTCAAACAGGTTATTAATATCTTTGATCAGTCGGTTGTTCTGAATTGCAACCGCAGCTTGGCCGGCCAGAGACATTCCTAGTTCATAAGACTTGGCATCGAAGGGTAAAACCTCATTAGTCTTCATTTCTTCAGCGGTCAGAGTTTTATTGAAGTTTTTTTTGCGGTTAATCAGCTGAATAACCCCGATAACCTGATCTTTATGATTCTTCATGGGAATCGTCATGATCGACTTGGTATAGTAATTATGGTGTTTATCAAAATCGGGATTAAAGTGGTAGTCTTCTTCACCACTCAGCGCATAGGCATCATCAATAATCAAGTGGCGGCCTTCATGGGCTACCCAGCCGGCAATCGAATGTTTGTTTAAGGGCAGCAGAAATTCTTCGGCATTGAGGTTAAGGGCTGACTTTTTAAAACGCAGATGAGTTGGCTTTTCATGGCCCTCTTGTTCTACCAGATAGATTGAGCCGCCATCGGCTGAGGTCAGGCGCCTGGCTTCGGTGATGATCAGTTCGATCAGTCTGTCAAAATCATGTTCAACAGCCAGAGCCTGGCCCACCTTGGTCAGGGTGTGAACATCTTGATAACTCAATTCAAGCTGCGACTGCAGAGTAACTGCATCTGTTTCAAGCTTCAGTGTATGAAAGGCGTTGTGAATTGAATCTACCAGAGTAGCTTCTTCAATATTCTGAGGCAATATCAGGTAGAGTAGCTCAGTTGAAAGGTGCGCAAAATCTTTACGGGTTTTTTTATCAGAGCACAGTACAATAAACTTTGTACCAAAGGGGTGCACTTCGCTGAGAATATCAAGATAGGTTTCTTGTTTCTGGGCCAGTTCATCTGCATCGACAATTATTACTGCCCGGGTACAGGTCTTCAGCTCATGTAATTCTTGTGCATTGGCAGCAGCAAAATTAATCTGCCTGATGTCTTCACTGCCCAGGTCAAGCTGCTTTGAGACATTGGGGCCAAAGGCACATATTTTATCGCTCTGCTGCATCTATCGCAAAAGTTATTAAGAATTAACCATTCTTACAATTTTATTGGCCTCTTATGTGCTGCCATGCATCACGGCAACATGGGCTTCTACTGAATCAGCCAGGGCTGACAGATTGTAACCACCTTCAAGAAAAGAAATTACCCGGCCCGAACATTGCTGCCGGGCAAAATTCACCAACTGTCGGGTTAGCATCTCATATGAGGCGGTTTCAAGCATAATCTGGGCCAGCGGATCTTGACGATGCGCATCAAAGCCTGCAGATACCAGCAGAAAATCAGGGGCAAAATTTTCAAGTGCCGGTATAACCTTTTCAGCAAAAGCATTCTCATAGGCTGTATGCTCGCTGCCTGCGGCCATTGGTATGTTCAAAGTAAAACCTTCGCCCGGACCCTCACCCCGGTCATTGGCGGCCCCGGTGCCCGGGTAGAAGGGGTATTGGTGCGTGCTGATAAAAAGCACGCTGGGGTCATCATAAAACATGGCCTCTGTGCCATTACCATGGTGAACATCGAAGTCGACGATGGCAATTTTTTCATGGCCCTGGCTCTGCAGGTATCTGGCGCAGATTGCCACATTATTGAAAAGACAAAAGCCCATGGCCCTATTCTGCAGCGAATGGTGCCCGGGAGGGCGCACGAACAGGCTGGCCGAAGCAGCTTCACCGCTCAGTATTGAATCTGCGGCCACCAGCCCTGACCCGGCAGCCAACAGAGCTGCATCATAAGATTTGGCACTGACAACGGTATCACCGTCAAGATAGCCACCATGGGCCGCGCATGCTTCTTCAACTGAATCAATATATGGTCTACCATGCAGTGTGGCTATTTCATCTTTAGTCGCAAACCGCCGCGGCAAAAGATATAAATTACTGTAATATTGCTGCGCTCTCAATTTGTTGTGAATGGCTTCAATGCGACCTGCTGTTTCAGGGTGAGAAGGGCCGGTATTGTGCTCTAAAAACAGATCATCGATGAAGAAGGCATGGCCCATAAAACCAGCTTGCTGGCCTGGGCGAAAAGGTAAAGGTCATTTCGAATAAACAAAAAAGCCCAGGTTGCCCGGGTTCAGGCTCTTTTTCAGCTCTGATAATCTGGCAGGTATTTTAGCGCATGCATTACCACAGAAAATCAGGGGATGCTTATGATCGAATCTGCCTGTTTTCGGTTTTAATCTACGACCATTGTGAAACAGTGCGTAGTCACTTTTAAGTTCTTCAAAGCTGATATGCTGCCCGCTTATGCTTATCTGCATGGCACTGTCCAGGCCAGTCGTTTTTACAAATTCTTGCCATACCTCACTTA
>CAZHLC010000489.1:0-3984 GCA_964532545.1 uncultured Leptospiraceae bacterium
ATTGAGCAGAACATACCAACATTTTGACATAGGCTCTTCGCATTTTCTTCAATATACTGGTAACCGATATAAACGACCACTGCCATTACCAGCACCGGGGTAATATAACGAATCGTAAATCTAAAACCCTTAAACATCCACAATGGATAGTGAAAATTTACAAACTCTTTTTTAATGAGGTCAAGATCCATACGGTAACCCACAAATATCGCAGTGAGCAGGCCCCCCAGTGGCAGCATGATGTTGGTAGCGATCTTATCTGCAGGCGTCAGAAAACCATCAACCCAGATAGCCGATGGTATACCCACCAGAAAAATAACGCCGCCCGCAATCAGGGTAGAGCGGGCCCGCGACCAGCGGCGCTCATCGATGAAGTATGAGACCACCACCTCAAGCAGCGAAATAGCAGATGTAAGTGCAGCAAAGAGTACAAGTAGATAGAAAATCGTAGTTAGAATATAGCCACCGGGAAACTTCATCATCTCAAGGGGCATGGTAATAAACAAGATACCTGCAGTTGAGGCCCCCGGCTTCATACCATAAACAAAAATAATAGGAAAGATCATCAAACAGGCACAGAGGGCAATGCCCGTATCCATAAAGGTGACCCAGAGGGTATCTTTGATGACATCGGCATCTTTACGCAAATAGCTGCCATAGGTGATCATCGCCCCCATACCGAGAGACAGAGTAAAGAAGGCGTGCCCCAGAGCCTCGAGGGGGCTATCCCAGCTGAGCTTGCTGGCATCACCAATAAAGAGAAACTCAAGGCCTCTGGCATCGGCATCGATCGACAAAGAGTTAAACATCAGCGCCAAAATGATCAGAGCCAGCATGGGCATCAATATCTTGGCTGCCTTTTCAATACCCCTTTTAACCCCGGCCATAACAATGAGAATGCTAATGATCATAAATACAGTATGCCAGGCCGTGGTCAGCTCTTTGGTTTCGAGAAAATCTGTGAACATGGTGGCAGAATAAGCCGGCTTCAACGTATGCTGCAACCAGGCGTCATAACCTTTCTCTTTTTGTTTAACCAAATAGAACTCGTCGTGCCATTTCTGCAGCACCCCGTTGTTTTTCAGTTTTTCAGTAAGTAGCGAAATATTATGAACCAGATCATCTTCTTGTACTTCTTTTGAAGTGCCGCGCGCATCGCGCAGCAGCTGCATCTGGGTAGTGACTGTGAGTTTGCCCTTGAGCACGCTTTTGAAGGCCTGCTCTTTAACAAAGGGCAAATTGTTTTTGGTGATTTCGACAACGCGCTCCTGGGGTACCTCAGCGAACCTGTCACCAACGGCATTGATGGTATACTGCAGACCCCAGCCTGCGATTACCGAATAGTAGCTGAGAATCACAAAACCACTGGCCACACCCAGCAGCCCGACGAAACGAAAGGGCAACTTGCCCTTACCCAGTGTTTTAAAGGCACCGTAGGGGTTTTTCTGCGAAATCTTTCCCAGTGAGAATTCGCTCAGCATGATGGGCAGCCCCACCAGAAAAATACAGCCCAGGTAAATGATTACAAACAGCCCGCCCCCATTGGCCCAGGTTATATAAGGAAACTTCCATAAATTACCCAGCCCAATAGCTGAACCAGCCGCGGCCAGAATTAAGCCAAGGCTACCCGTCCAGTGGTCGCGTTTATTCTCTGGTTCTTGACTCATAAAAAAGGGTTCTGGTGCAATAAAATATCCCTATACCATGTCAAGATTCTTCAAGCGAACCCACAGGGCGCTGGCCACCAACATAGTTGACTCTACAGCCTTCTCTTATAAACAGATTGAGCTATTGTTTCAAAAATACAGGAGCCTTAATCTATGAGAAAAAGTTTAATATCTCTGCTACTCACCGCACTGCTTGCAGGTGGGCCATTATCTGCCTCAACCACTGATGGCATTACCCAGGTTTCAACCATCAACAACCAAGTATCATCGTATCTGGCAAACCGCATGCCCTTCGTCAACACCCTGGGGTGGAACGATGCCACAGCCGCATCAACCAAACTGTTGTTTGTTACGGTGGGTGTCTCAGGGGGCTTCGCCTTTCTAGACTCTCCCAGTGTGGTCACTGAAAACCTCAGTTCAGGCGTCAGCACCACAGGCGTGCCAATAAACCTCTCAAGCCTGCCCCTGCCCTACAGCCCTACGGTATTTGGCCGGGTGGGGTTGCCTATACTGGCCGATCTTGACTTTGGTTTAAAATGGGGAATTCCCATTGATATCACAGCCAAAAACATGGCCTATAAAAATAATTCACTGGGTGGCGAAGTGCGATATTCAGTGTTAAAACAGGGTCTGCTGCTACCAGGCCTCTCAATCGGCAGTGGCTTCGACTGGAGCAAGGGCGAACTCGCCTATAGCTACAATGGCAGTCTTGGCACATTGAATGGCCAGGCCTTCTCTACTGACTTCGCCCAGAAAAGCGAATGGTCATTAACCAATGTGCACGCCAATGTGAGAGTGGGTATGAACATTCTATTATTCTCAATTGTGGGTGGCCTGCAGGTTTATGCTCCCTTCGGTGATGTTGACACCACCTCAACGGGCAGCGTAACCGTTGGGTCAGCGACCGAATCACTGAACGTAACCGGCTCAAGCAATACCCCGGGGGTACGAGCTAAGTCAATGCTGGGTTTGTTTCTGCGCCTGCCCTTCTTTCGTCTGGGCGGCCAGTGGGATTTCGACTTTCACAACAAAATTTCGGCAATCTCAGCCTCGGTTCAATTCGTATTCTAAGAGAGAACAAGGCGGCCACCAGCAAGAGGCCGCCCATTTTCTTTCACCAACCAGGCATACTCTTTAAGACCGTCAGCCTGCAATGGGTAAGTGTAGAGCTCGCCATGGCCTGCCTTATCAGCAAGCTGCAGACTCTTAAACCTGATCAGTTTTAAATTTTCACCCAGGGTCTGTTTCAACTCAGCAGCATAATCAGCCGAAGAAATCTTTTCGCCGGTCTGCTGCGATAATCTGTCAAAAAAGAGGTTAAGATGCAAAGTTGCCCATGTTCTGAAAGGGCGGGTATGCATATTCTTTACCAGCAATTTCTGTATGTAGTGATTATCAATACGGGTCTGGGCCACAAACTCAGAGCACTGCCAGTCGAGCAGTATCAAATCACCGGCTCTGGTGGCATCAACCAGGGCCTTATGACGTAGGCCTGCAGATATACTTTTACTGACCCCACCCAGCACAGTGCTGCCGGTTCTGCCCCTGGCTTCAAGAATAAGAAAACCAATTGGCTGCTCGGCCCTGTAGATCAGCAGAACACGGCTCTTCTGGCCTGACGCTGGCTCTATAAAGGTGCAGGCCCATTGAGCCATGCCGCTCAGCACCCTGTCGTGATTCAAGTACTGGTTTGCAAAGTAATGGTTTGCATAGTCAAAATAACAATCGTTGACTATTGAGAGTAGAAGTTCGCTGTCTTCTGGCCCTGCGACCCGGCAAAACGTACCTGAACCCAGGTCATCAGATATTGTATCTTTTCGCAACGGCTTACGAAATTCAAGAACGTTGTCTGCCCATAATAGAGGCAGAGTATCTTGCTGGGCTGCCTGTAGTTTCAAAGCTTCATTAAACGGCAACCTGAGAAAAACCATGTCTGGCAGTTCATTTGCCACCTCGACCAGCAGCTCAGAGAAGTGAAGCTGTTCAACTCTGGCCCGGTAAATCTTGAGGCCAAAGTTTGCCGACTCATTCTCACTGTAATTAATCATGTTTTCGCTACTTGACAGAGCAACAGCTATTGCTGAAGCTTATTTTTGTGACGGTGCATCACGGTAAACGAAAATCATTGCTTGAAACATACCTCTCAGAGAGCGAGGTTGCCAGGGCAAAATGGCAGAATATAAAAAATAACGCCGCGCCCATCTTAATCTCAGGCTATGATATCACCAAGAAGTGCAATCTACGCTGTGAGGGCTGCTTTTTCTTTGAGGGTGAACTTTCTTCAAAATATGATGAAAAAACTGAGCTGACTGATTAC
>CAZHLC010000490.1:0-3979 GCA_964532545.1 uncultured Leptospiraceae bacterium
GTCTTCTGATTTCATCGATGTCAGTTTCTTGTTTGTGCAGATCAAGCATCTGGCTCTGCAGGGTATCGATCTGATCTTTGAGATTCACGGCCCGGGCATCCATCTTTTCGAAGAGTGAACCCAGGTTGTTAATGTGGCCGGTCAGCTTCTCAACGCTCTGCTCGTTGTTTGATATTCGTTCAATGGTGCGCTCAATCAGAGTCTGCTCTTTGATAAAGTTATCAAGAACCTCTTCGATGTTGGCCTTCTGGGCATTGATCTGCTCTTGACCAGACATGATTACCTTGATGTTGTTCTGCACGTGTTCTAGCTGGGCGCCTTTTTCTTCAATCTGGTCTTTCATGGTAAGAATCAGCTGCAGCTGCTCTTCAAGGCGGTCGACTTTTTCGCGTTTCTGAGCCATAATGGCCAGTTCAGAATCAAGTTTAACCCGCATATCTTTGAGCTCTTCAACCTGGCGGTAAATGTCGCGCAGATCATGGTTTTTCTCTGAGGCCAGGTTAACCTTTTCATCGAGCTCGCTGATTACTTTTCTGATCTCAATGATGTTTTCGTTGCTTTCTTCGATTAACCTGCTTTCATCTTTAAGCTGTTGCAGGGTTGTCTGCAGTGTGCTGATTTCATTGCCGGTGTTACGGGTTTCTTCAATAATTGAAGACATGATTTCTTTCTGGTGGTTCTGAAACGTCGAGAAGGTTTCATCTGCATCGCCCTTGATTGACATAAAGTCTTCAAGAACCCGCTGGGTGCCTTCTTTCATATCGTTCAGTGCCTGGGTGGCCAGCTCTTTCAGTTGATCAGTTTTTTCACGGTTTGATTCAGCCATATTGCTGTTAAACAGTGAAAGCTGCTCGTCAGCTTCTTTCTGCATATGCTGCTGCAGGTTGTTTCTTTCGGTCTGTACAAATTCAAGCAGTGATTCTTGCTTCTCTTCAAGGCCCTTGCGCATATCTTGAAATTTATTTGAAAACTGCTGAATACGGTCAAACAGGTGATCTTCTTTCTCTTGCGTTTTTTCTTTAAATGAGCCAATGAGTTCTTGCAGCGAACGCTCATTCTTTTCGGCCCACTCTTGTGCAGTCATATCAAGCTGGCTGGCCACCTCTGATTTTTTCTTCTCGATTGAAATGGTTGATTTAGAAACCAACTCATTCGTTTCTTTGATCATGGTTTCAATTTTGGCCTGCCATTCATTAGAGAGCAGCTCAAATTGAGACTCTTTGTCGGCACCGGTTTTGGCGAATAGCTACGACTTGCCACTTGCCAACCAGATGCTGCTGCGACTCGACCAGGTTTTTCTCAATGGTGCCCAGTTTGTTAAACAGCCTGGCCATGCGTTTTTCAATGTCTTCAGTGGCCCGGTCTTTCTGGGTGTTCAGTTCATCTTCAAGGTTTTTAATCTGTTCTGTAATCAGCGATTGTTTCTCAGACATTTCAGTTTCAAAGTGCTCTGCTGATTCACTGGCCGAACGTTTTACCTGCTTGAGGTAATCTTGAAACTCGCGGTCGAGGCGCATTGATAGTTCATCAAACTTTTCTGTCAATGTATCAAAGTGTTTATCAAGCAGGTTCATTTTCGCCTGCAGCTGTTCTGAGTCGCTCACAAAGTCTGCATATGAGGTACGAAACGCTGAGGTGGCCCTGTCTTTGATATCTTCGAGGGCACCGTTAATACTCTGCTGAATGCGGCGCTCGCTCTGGGCGTTGGCTGAATCTACTGATTCAAGAATACGCTCGCTTTCAGCTCGAAGAGCGTCAATCTGTTCAATAACTTCAGCTTCACGGGTTTCAGCTTCTTTATAAAGTGATTCTTTGGCCTGAACAAACAGGTCGTTAAAATTTTCAATCTGGTCTTGAATTTTACCGGCTTCGTTGCGGGTGGCCATGATGATCTCATCTTTTTTAGCCAGGGTTTCAAGATCAAGAGTCTGAATCTGATTTCTGATTTTTTCAGCTTCGCCGAACAGATCTTGAAAAAGCATGGCCCGCTGGTTTTCAATTTCATCGCGAAAGGCCTCAATCTTTTTACGAAAATTGGTTTCAGCTTCAACAAAGGCATTCTGCAGCATCTCAAGGCGTTCACTTTCTTTTTCAAGATCACCCTTGAGGTCGTTTTTGATATCGAGAATCATCGCAGGAATCGTTACATTAAGCGATTGTTCATTGCTTCTTATTTTCTCTTGCAGCTCATCAACCTGAGTCATCTGGGTTTCGATACGCTCTTCAAGATAAAGAGACAGTTCGCGGGCACTGTCTTTGAGTGAAGTTTCAAGGTCGCGGTAGCTTTCATTTACATGGCTGGTGAGAGTGTCGTGTTTCTGTAGAAGCTGTTCGCGCAGAGTGTTATGGTATTCACCGGTTTCGGTGGTAATATCTTCAAATTTCTTTTCAAGCGCGCCGAGAATTTCTTCTGATTTATCGCGCAGTGCGTCTTGAAAAAGTTTTATCAGGCGGGCGGCATCTTCATCAACGGTTTTAATGTGATCTTGCAGGCGTTTGATTTTTTTCTGATGAGTATCGATCTTATCAAGTGATTCGTTAACGAAGCGCAGTTGATCTTTCACTGACTTGGTAGTGTTCTCAAGCGACTGCAGCTCACCATCCATCTGCAGCAGGTCATTTTTGCTTTCTTGCACCTGGTTGAGTGAGCCCCGGGCGCTTTCAAGTTCAACTTTGAGAGAGTTGAGGTATTTTTCAGAATTGACCAGCAGCAGGTCAAACTGGGTGGTCGCATCTTGTAGTTCTTCTTTTTTCTGCAGGGTCAGCTCAAGCAGTTCTTTCTGGCCACGCTCAATAAGATTTTTGAGCTTGCGCATATTCAGATTTGATTTATCAAGGCGCCGCAGTATTAAGGTAATAAAAACAGAAGCAACAAAGGGTATAGCAAGCTCGAACAGCATATTATGTCACATTATCGAAAAAGACTTACAAAATCAATCATTTTTTAAATTCCATATATAAAGAGAAACGTCTAATTTGCAGCGGGCGGTGATTCGCTGAAAATCGTTTGACGAAGTAGAATTTAAGTATACACTGCTAAGTCAACCGCATGGTTGCACAATTGCCAATGGGTTCACAACAGATATTAATAGTAGAAGACGAGAGTATTGTAGCCTTTGATATTGAGCAGTGCCTCAAGGCCCTGGGCTATGGGGTGCCGGCTGTGGTGGGCTCAGGTGAAGACGCCCTCAAGGTGGCAGGCAAGAGCAAACCAGACCTTGTATTGATGGATGTTATGCTCGCTGGCGAAATTGATGGGGTTGAGGCAGCCTCGCGTATTCGGCGTGACTATGACATTCCCATTGTTTATCTCACAGCCTACACTGATGAGGCTACTCTGCGGCGGGCCAAGGTTACCGAGCCAGATGGTTACCTGGTAAAACCCTTCGAAGAGATTCAATTGCAGACCAGCATAGAGATGGCTCTGTATCGTCACAAAAAGAGTATGCTGCTGCGTAATGAGCAGCGCCGCAATGAAATTGCAGCCATGCAGCTCAATGACGGATTATGGGATCTCGACTTCTATCGCGACAGTCTCTATTTCTCACCGGGCTGTGAAAAGCTGTTCAATGTTAATTCAAGCAATATTACCCGTGAACCAGAAACCTGGCTGAAGAACGTTCACCCTGACGATATGGGGCAATTAAAAGGTGATCTAGTGGCCATGTTAAAGGGGCAGAAAAAAGACTGTGAACACGAATTCAGGGTGAAGCAGTCAGATGGTGAATACACCTGGCTCAAATGCCGGGTGGTGGCCATGCACGATGAGCGTGGCAAGGTCTACCGTATGGTAGGCACGGTAAATGATATCTCGACCCGCAAAAAAGCCGAAGATGGTCTCATTCACTTCTCTTTTAATGACCCTCTTACAGACCTGCCCAACCGGGTGGCTTTTCTTGAAACACTGGGTAAGAAGCTGCGCGATGCTCACTTTGGTAAGCGCAACCCCTTTGCCCTGATGCAACTTAACATTCGTAAT
>CAZHLC010000491.1:0-3978 GCA_964532545.1 uncultured Leptospiraceae bacterium
CGATATTAAAGCCGCCGTACGGCAGGCTAAAGATACTACCAGAGAAGCTATTAAAAATGCCTACCTGATCAGGGGCAGCTTTTACAACGCCCGCCCCGGGGGCAGCAGCTGAATTCAGTTTTTCTGGCCCTGACACCACCCCCTGGTCTGCCACGCAGCTGGTGCAGCCATCAGCAAAGAGTCAAACCCCCATCGGGGCTACGTCTCACCCCCTGGTATAAGCTGCACTTGACCATGCTTTACTGGTCAAGTTTGACCCTGACCCAGATCGAAGGGCTCAAGCAGTTGTTAGCTCAGCAATCATTACAGAAGGTCACCAGTAGCATCAAAGGCTTTCATGTGTTCAAAGGCCCCCAGGTAATCTATCTAAAAGAGACTTCGCCCGAGATAATAACACTGCAGGCTTCACTGCTGGGCACTCTTGAAAAAGAACCAGGGTTGATTGAAAAAAGCCACCAGCGCCCCTTCGCCCCCCACTGGACTATTGCACGAAAGTTCAAGTCGTATATGCTGAAGAACAATGAGTACTTCGCCCACCTTGATCAGTTTAACTTCAGCGGAAAGGTTTTCGAACTGGTATTGTTTCAAACGAAGCCAGGCCGCTATAGCCGCCTGGCTGATTTTTATCTCAGTTAAAGATTCCCCATTGAATGAAGCCAACAGCGCAGCCTAGAAAGGCACCCACTAAAATCAGAATAATCTCATCTTCACGAAATGCGCTGCGTAATAAGTCTTCAAACTGCTCGGGTGGTAACTCACTCATGCGGCTGCTCAGCAGGTTCTCGAGATCCATAGTTTGGCCGATGTAGGCTTCTACCCGCCGGGCCGAGCTGGGTATCACTGCTGTCATCTTGCTGATTACATAACGTTTAATCGCATCGTACTCTTCATTGCCAATGAGCACGGTAGCAAAGGGCCGGGCCAGACCTTCAATTTGTGAAATGGCCTTGATGATGTGATGCTGGGCAATATCAAACATTTTGTGCGCCATGCTGCCATAAACAATGTTATCCATCACTTTGCGGGCGCTGAGAATCTCACTCGACATGAATTTGGCATATTCGGCCGAAACTTCTTTCTGCCTTTTTAAGAATAGACCCTGGTAGGTAAAAAACAGGTAGCGCGTTGGTCTGAATGGTCTGAAGATCATCTGCAGGGCCAGCCAGTTAGTGAGATAACCAACAATGATACCAATCACCGGCAGAGTCCATCCTGATTGATAAAAATACCAAACCAGGGTCTGCACCAGCCCCAGGGTAAAGCCGAAATAGAGACCACACATTTCAATGAACTTGAACTCGTTTTTGCCTGCACGCTGAAAAAGCTCAACCAGCTTATTTACATTATTGCCGGTGAGGTTATCGATCACATGGCTCTTAACATCGAACACAGTAAGAATGTTGGTTTTGATATCAGCCACCACCGCCTTGACAAGGTTGGGTACCTGGGCATTGATCTGGTCTTTGGTGCCGTCTTTCACCGCCTGGGGCACCATGGCCCACATTTGCGGGTTCGAAGAATGGCCAATATCTTCAACCAGCTGTGCAGTTGTTTCTTTAATAGGGGGTGACATTTCACGGGCCATCACGTCGGGGTCGGCACGCTCAAAGAGTTCTTCTACTCTGATCAGGCGCGAGGTCAGCATGTCGACGGCCTTGCTCGACATCTTATGAGCCTTGCGTGGTATAATGCCCTGCCAGCCCAGATAGGGCGGTATTCCCCAGAATTTAAGGGGATAGAAGGTCATTTTAAGTGCCAGCTTATTGGTAAACCAGCCCACGAACCCGCAGGTAAAAGGTATACTTATGTAGATCAGTAATTGTTTGTTTGCGACTAGCCATTCACTCATGCAGTTGGCTATGTGTCAGAACAGAATGTTGCTCGCAACGATTTTTTATGTTCTCAGATAAGGCCCTGTGAAAGGGCATACTTGGTGAGACCGGCTACATTACGAATATCGAGTTTTTCCATAATATTGGCCCGATGAGTTTCAACCGTACGCACCCCGATTTTCAGGGCTTCAGCAATCTCTTTGTTCATTTTGCCCGAGGCAATTTCTCGCAGCACGTCTTTTTCGCGGCGGGTCAACAAATCTTGAGAGAGCTGGCTGTCATAAAGAATCTGGTAATCATCTACAATATAAGATGTGAGTTCTTTTGAATAGACCTTTTTACCTTTCTGTACTTCAAAAACTGCAGCCAGCACATCTTCAAGCATGTCGTCTTTCAGCAGATAGCCCTCAACCCCCTTGGTCAGAGTTTTGCGAAAAAACTCGCGTTCTTTATGCATGGTGAGCACCAGAATTTTTACACTGGGGTAGCGCTGCTTTATTTCAGAGATGGCCTCTAGACCATTTAATTTGGGCATTGAAAGGTCACAGATCAGCAGCTCAACTTTGCGTTTAGACAAATGCCGCAGCAACTCTTCACCATTTTCGGCTTCGGCCACAACCCGTAGATTGCCCTGACCATCGATGAGATTCTTCAGGCCTTCGCGCACAATGGCGTGATCATCGGCAATAATAATGCGGTACTTTTTAGTTGTGGGGGATGTCAATCAGTACCTCAAAACCTTCTGCCGAAGTTGAAAAAGCGATCAGCCCCTTCAACATGGCGGTACGCTTGCTCATCAGGGTCATGCCCAGACCTTTTTTATCTGCTTCGGGGCCTTCGCCCAGACCAATACCATTATCTTTAATACTGAAGCGCAGCATACCATCGTACATACGGCTGCTGATTTCAACCCGACTGGCCTTACTGTGTTTTACTACATTCACCAGAGCCTCTTGTATTATTCGATAAAAATTAGTATTCCAGCCTTCGGCAAAAAAACTGTCAATATCACCCAGTTTTATTTCTATTTCAAGGTTATCTTTTTCACGGTAACGCTCAGCAAGGCCCTCAATGGCCTGCTGCAGGCCAATTTTTTTCAAACTGATTGGGCTGAGATTATGTGAAATTGAGCGTGTTTTGTTCATGATATCATAAGATGAGTCATCAATTCATGGTACTTTGTATCACTCTTAAAATCAGGAAAAAACCTGCTGACCGCAGACTCAATCTGCAGCTTGAGGCCAAACAGGTCTGAGCCCAGATCGTCATGCAGCTCTTGCGAAATTCGTGAGCGCTCATCTTCTTGAATCTGTATTAATAAATCAGAAAGATTCTGTATTTCAAGCTCTGCTTTTTTACGGTCAGTAATATCTTCAATCAAAAGAATCAACCGCGCCTCAACACCAGAACCAATGGCATTTAAATCAAAACGTAAATGCTTAAGGCGCCCGGCGATTGTGATACTCTTTTCAAAACCCAGTCGCAGCAGGTTGCCATTAAATAGCTGGCTCAGGGTATTATCAATTTCAATACGGTCTTCTCTTGAGAAAACCCGGGTTATCTTATCACCCACAGTTACCTGCAGTATTGATGCCAATGATTCGTTGACCTGCTCTAAGCGCCCACCGGTGTCTGTCACACCAATACCAATGACAGCCGATTCAAAGATGCCGCGAAAAAGCCCTTCACGTTCAGCAAGGGCAGTCTCTGCCTGGGTACGGCCGGCGATTTCGGCCTTGAGCTTCGCGGCCAGGTGTTCAAGCTCAAGAGTTTTATCGCGTTCAGCTTTGTAAACAATGCTCAGATCGCGGGCATATTTGCGCAGTTGTTCAAGGTTCAGTGAGTCGCTCTGCTGATCGCCCTGCATACTATCTTTTGAGAATACCCTCGACTTTATCAAGAAGTTCTAGAGGGCTGAAGGGTTTAACCAGGTAGGCCTCAGCCCCGGCTGCCATACCCTTTTCAATATCTTCTCGCTGCCCCTTGGCCGATAACATGATGATCGAACAATGACGGGTCTCAGAATTGTTTTTGAGCCTGCTGGTAGTCTCAATGCCGTCGATGCCCCCCGGCATCATGATATCCATTATTACAACGTCGGGGGTATGGCGGTTGGCCACCTTGAGAGCTTCTTCGCCGCTTGCTG
>CAZHLC010000492.1:0-3971 GCA_964532545.1 uncultured Leptospiraceae bacterium
GTGCCGCAGTAGCCCATGAATAGGGGGGTGGTTCAAGACCCTTCTTTTTGTTTATTGAGCCGGTGATCAATCTGATAACACTCTTTTTGCCGTTAGCATCAGTTCTTTGAATGTTGGGAATGTTTTCATTCCACAGCATCTTGAAGGCTGGTTCAGCAAACTTGTTGCGGGCGGGCAGGTTCAACCAGATTTGAAACAACTCGAGTGCATTGTCGGCCTGCTGGTTCACCAGGGGAAACATTTCTGAGTGTTGCACGCCCCGGCCAGCCGTAAGCCATTGTACATCGCCACCACCGTAGCGACCGGCAGCCCCCATTGAATCTGCATGATCAACCAGGCCCCTTTGCACCACCGTTACGGTTTCAAAGCCACGGTGGGGGTGCGCCGGAAAGCCCGGCACCACCTGGCCATGATACATGCGCCAGCCGTCTTTCAGCTGAAAATCTTGCCCCAGGTTGCGCCCAGACAGAGCCGACATTTTGGGCCCCAGGCTTTTTTCGCCGGCGGGGTAGTGGTCTTCATGGTGCACGCAGAAAAGAAAGGGGTCGGCCGTGGGCCATTGAAAGCCCAGCCCGGTGGTGCTTTTAAGTGCTTTTTTCTTTTTGGGTTTAAAGAGAAGATAGGCCGGTGCAACCGCAAGCGCAGCCATACCTGCCAGTGATTTAAAGAGAAAGCTGCGCCTTGATGTGTTATCTGCCATAGGTTGTTTCTCTATAATGTGCAGCCTGAAACAAGGTGGCAATTTATTTATCAGGGTGAATTCATCTTGACGCAGCTGCCACCATGGTTTTTCTTCAGGCTATGAACTCTATCGACCTCAATGTGCTGGCCGGCCCGGTCTTGGTAACCTGCGCCTACTTTCTTTTCTGGTATTATCTATTATTAATCAGGCAGCGAGGCACCAAGGTGCGTCTTAGAAAAGAATATAACGAGCGGGGTGAAACCTTTGATCGCTATTTCGGTCAAGATGCGCAGATGCTGGCCGCTGACCGGGCGGTAATCAACACTCAAGAGCAGATGGTTCCCTTTTTATTTTCTCTGTGGATGTATGGGCTGCTGGTATCATCTTTTTATGCCACCCTGCTGGGTGGCATCTACGTGGTTCTGCGGGCCATCTATCCGTTTTTGCTGGGCAGAAGCTTATCGAAAATCAACAGCAAGAAGGTGGCCTTTGTGACTTTTCCCTGCTATGGTATTATCTTTACTTTTATTGCTGGGTCTGCGATGGCTGTGATTAGACACCTGTTGCATGTCGGGCATTGAATTTAACCCTTGTTATTCGATACAGGTAACTTTCATGGCCACTGGCATCGGCTTTCTTTTCAATTCTTTTACCACCAATTTTTTCAATGGCCCTTTGTGACCGAATGTTCTCAAGACCTGCCAGCAGAATAACCGTATCAACAAATTCAAAGGCATGCTGCAGCATCAGCTGTTTTAGTTCACCGTTATAGCGGCCACCCCAGTAAGGGCGGGCGAGAAAGGTCCACCCAATTTCAATTTCTTCACCGTTATAGAAAAAAAAGCGAGACGAGCCAATGATGTCGCTGCTCTTTCGCTCGATGACAGCCAGAGCCCCACCTGATGCCAGTGATTCTTCGAAGAAGGCGCGAAAAACCCTTTCTTCATATCGATTTTTAACCGGATGTTGCTGCCAGATAAGCTTATCGGCTGCTACTGAGTAGAGATCATCATAATCTGCTGCCCTGAGTGGTCTGAGCTTGAGCAGTTTGCCGCACAATTCTGGTTGCAAATCGAATGATTTCTTTTGTTGAGGTGACATCGTTATGCCATTTGGCCAGTCTTCATGTCTATGACTGCCCATCAAGTTTCTTGCAGTTGCATGGGCCAATAAGAATGTTGGCCTGTGAATTCATTTATTCTACAAATTCATCTCTGTATTTTGCCTTTGCTGCTGATTTTATCTGTGTGCAAGCCCTCGGCAACCGGGTCAAAGGTGCTCTCTGTGAATCAGGTATGGCAAGATGCTGCCTCATACGATGGCAAAACGGTGCAGATCAAAGGGCACGTTATACCTGGCGATAACGTAGCCTGCACCCGCAGGGCCTGTACACCCGAAGAGAAATGCTGTAATACATGTGGGGCCAGTACTCAATTAGTAGCCCCCGCTAAAGAACCAGGGGGTCAACAGACAATTCTACTGGTGGGCGAATACAGGGGCAAACCCATTGGCTGCCGGGGTGATGAATGTAGTCTTAATTGTCAGCCCGCGGCCGACTCAAAGGTGTCAGTGAGGGGCAAATTAAAACTCAATACTCTGAGTCAGCCTTCATTTGAGCTCAGGGTTGATGAGCTGAAGGTAGAGAAATAACAGTGAAAATTGCCCCCTGCCAGCGCTGCAAGGCCCGGGCCGCGGGGGTTGATTATGTCTTTGGGGTCGGGTATCGGGTGATCTGCGCCTGCGGGGCTGCGGGTGCCATTGGCCAAACCCCCACAGCAGCTGTAACTTTCTGGAACGAACAAGGCCCTCTTGCAGAGGGTTGAAAGATTTCCGAAAAAGCAGTCGGCCTCGAATGCCTCGCCCCGGTGGGCGACGCCCGACGGTTCTGCGAAAAATTCTGCTAAAGCGGCCCTCTGGGCCTGACGCCTACTTTTTCGGTTTCAACCCCCTGCCTGCGGGTTGTTTTTCAACAACCCGCTAAGAGACATAACATCCCCCAAATAGACCAAAATCGTGTCAGATTATCAAATAAGACCCGAAAACCGGTGCAGTTTATATCTTGCAACGCCTGCTGGGCCCAGAATAACTATATTCGAGGCATAAATCGTTAGGAGATTTGCTATGACTACCAGTACATACAGAAACACGGGCATAACAGACACCAAAGAACAGGCCCGTCACATTACCAAAATGATTCGTTATGCCGAGCAAAGGCTGCGCCGCCGGTTCAACTGGCTACAACACCAGAATGCCCTTGGCATGGCCATTTTTCTCGGTTCGGCCCTGGCCATGGTGGGCGTTACCACCCTTTACTTTTATGAAATGATTCCCGGTTGGTTGACCGTTATTTTGAACTGCATTTTCGCGTCATTTCTACATGAGCTAGAGCACGACCTGATTCACAGTCTTTATTTCAAAGGCAAATGGCAAGAAAAACTGATGATGTGGGGCGTGTGGATCTTTCGCGGCGCTACAATCAGCCCTTTTTATAGAAAAGAAATTCACCTGCATCATCACAAGGTTTCAGGCCAGCAAGACGATATCGAAGAACAGATTCTGGGTAACGGCGCCCCCTTTGGTATAAAAAAGATCATCGGCTGGCTCGATGGCCGGCTGTCTTACCTGCTGTATTTTCGTAAGATCAAAAAGACCTCACCCAGCTTTCGCCCTAAGGCCTTTATTCGCTCGGCCTTTCCGGTGCAGACCCTCTTCTCTTTAATGTGGGATGCTTTTCTGCTCTACCACGCTACCATGATTACCACCGCCATCTTCGGCTGGGCTCTGCCTGCCGGCCTTGAATCTTTCTTAGCCGTAGCTGGCCCGGTGCTGAACTTTATCGCTATAGTGTACCTTGTACCTAATATGCTGCAGCGGGTTTGCCTGCACTTTATCACCACTAACATGCATTACTTCGGTGATATTAAACCTGGCCGCGAAGGTCTGGTGCAGCAGTGCCAGATTCTCAATGCCTGGTACTTCATACCTTTTCACATCTTCTGCTTCAACTTTGGCAGCACCCACGGCATACACCACTTTGTGGCCAACCAGCCCTTCTATCTGCGCCAAATGATCGCTGGCACCTCGCATGCGGCCATGATCAAATACGGTGTGCGCCACAATGACGTGGCTAATATTTTCAGAGGTAACCGCTACTCGCTAGAGAAAAAACAAGTAGCCCAGCAGGTGCCTGCCGCGGCTTAAATAAAACAAGCAAATCGCCAAAGCGATTGATTAGAAAAGCCGGTCAGCTGACCGGCTTTTTTTTGGGTTTAGGGGGAACCACTTGCCC
>CAZHLC010000493.1:0-3955 GCA_964532545.1 uncultured Leptospiraceae bacterium
GTCGTTTACCCGCCATGAAAAAAGCTTTCGCTCTTCCCAGGTGGGGTACCATTTATGCTCTACATCATGTGGATTATAGCGCGGTGGAAGCTCTTTGTGCTCGCCTGACATTACGCCAGAGCCCTTTCGAAAAACAGCCTGTCAATGAGGTAACGCTTCTCGGCTAAGCAGAAAAGCGACTTAAATCGGGGCCCGCTAATTCATTTGCGATTAAAACCCGAGACCATTAATCACTTGTTGTACAGGCTGAAAAACAGAAAGGCTGGCTGCACTACCAGGGCTATGGCATTGAGCAAAGACAGCTTTTTTAATTCAAAGTTTTTCACCATCCACCCAAGCTGCAGGGGCACACAGAGAAACATAAAATAGAGACCCACAAAAGGAAACAGCAAGTCATACCAGCTGTTTTGTACATCTTTCAGCAGGGCGACCAGATCAGTCTGCTGAAAAAGAGTATACCAAAGCAGAATTAAGGGCAGAGCGAGAATGCGGGCCACATAAACCCTGGTATTTTCAGAGAATACTCTTCTTTAAAACCACTGACGGCAGATAGTCAGCCGGCGGCTTGAAGCCCAACAATGTCAGAATGGTAGCGCCAAGGTTACCCAGACCGGCCGGTTTTGCTTCGCTGAAAGCTGCATTGATTTCGAACTGGCCAGCGTCTGCCCCGGTGATGATGAAAGGCACGGGGCTGAGAGTATGGCTGGTTTTGGCCATGGGGTTGCCGTTGCCGCCCAGCTTTGCCTCACCGGTTTTTTTATCGACTTCAAACATCTGATCGCAATTGCCATGGTCGGCAGTTATAATGACCGTGGCATTTTTCTCTTCAGCCACCTGCAGCAGCCTTTTCACATTCTCATCAACGGCCTCTACGGCCTCGACCGCAGGTTCAAGCTTGCCTGTGTGGCCTACCATATCGCCATTGGCGAAATTAACTCTGTAGAACTGGTGCTTGTTGCTCTGCAGTGCATCAATGAGCTCATCGGTGATCTCGTCGGCCTTCATGCGGGGTGCCTGATCGAAAGAGATGTTATCAGAGGGTATCTCTTTCCACTCTTCGAGTTGTTCACTGAATTTCTCTGAGTTATTACCATTCCAGAAGTAGGTAACGTGACCAAATTTCTGGGTTTCGCTGATGGCATACTGGCTGACCTGGTTGCCAACCAGGTATTGCGATACGGTTTTATCAATGGCTGGCGGGCTCACCAGGTACTTTTCGGGTATGTGCAGATCACCGTCATATTCCATCATACCGGCATAGCGTACGTTAACCCTTGGGTCTCGGTCGAAAGCAGTGAAGTCTTTTTCTGTAAAGGCACGCGAAATTTCAATGGCCCGATCGCCGCGAAAATTAAAGAAGATAACCACATCTTCATCAACAATGGTGCCTACGGGCGCACCGTTCTTTTCAATAACAAAGGGGGGCAGATCTTGATCGATCACACCGGGGTTATCAGCCCGCAATTTTTCGAGGGCCTCGTTGGCTGAAGAAAATGCCGGGCCATCACCCTTGACATGAGTCTGCCAACCTTTTTCTACCATCGACCAGTCGGCCTCGTAGCGATCCATAGTGATTTTCATACGGCCGCCACCTGAAGCAATCAGATAATTTTCGCGCTCTGGGTCGAGCTCAGCCAGTTTTGCCTCTAGCTGGCCTATATATTTATGCGCACTGACTTCCTCAACATCTCGCCCATCAAGCAGAGTGTGCACGAATACTTTTTTCACCCCCAGCGAGTGACAGCGCTCTATCATCGCAAGCAGATGTTCGATATGAGAATGCACGTTGCCATCAGAGAGCAGACCGATAAAATGCACAGGGCGCCCGTTCTGCAGAGCGTGGCCAGGTTGCTGCTTCGAACCAATCAACTCAAGCCAGGTTTTGTCTTCAAACAGCCGGCCGCTGCTGATGGCTTCACCAACAAGCTTGGCCCCCTGGTCAAAGATGCGCCCTGCCCCCATGGCATTATGACCCACTTCTGAATTGCCCATGTCGTCGTCACTGGGCAAACCAACATAGGTGCCATGGGCCATTAGCTGGGTCGAAATCGGTGCTTCTTTAAGCAAAGACTTGAGTGTACCCGCCTTAGCCAGGTCAAATGCATTACCAGCATAGCCCTGCTCTTTGCCTTTGTACAGGCCTACACCATCCATTATAATAAGAAGTAAGGGCCCACTCGGAGTAAAACCAGTTTTTTCAAGGCTGAAGTCGCTCATTCTTGAAAAGGCGCATTTGCTTATCGCCCGTCAAGGGGCTTTTCATGTTGACGGTTGTCAGCAGAAACAGCGAAGAGCTTACAGTTTGTATGCTCAGGGGTAAGCTGTTTATTTTTGATACCCGAATACTGTTCGTTGGCGAAAATCTGGCTAACGAGGTTCATAAACATTACACCGCCTCTATTATAGTTTCAAGAGACGGGCCCCTCAACCTGACGGTAAATGATAAACATATACAATGCCGGGGCGTAATGGTGTACCCCAATGAAAGGCAGAGTTTAGATGCCCGCGGCCGGCGTTTTTTCAGCCTGCAGGTTGATAGAGAGACACCCACCTTCGGTGCTATTGAGCACCTGTTTGGCCAAAAGAAGTACCTGATTTTTGACGACCACGTGGTAGATGATTTGAACAAACTTGATTTAGATGGCATATCGCCTGAAAATGCCGATGTCATGTGGCGCTCAATAATTTCGATGATCGGGGGCAAAGACTTAAGCCAGCCCGTTGTTGATGGCCGCATAAGAAAGGTCGCGAATCATTTAAAAGAGAACCTGGCAGAAGTGCCCAATGCCCATAGTCTGGCAGAGCTGGCAGAAATTTCACAGAGCCGTCTGATTCATCTGTTTACCCAGCAGTTAGGCCTGCCCATCAGAAGCTACGTTAAATGGCTGCGTCTGCGCCGGGCAGTAGAAGAAATATCTGCCAGCGCCTCTCTTACAGATGCTGCCCACCTGGCGGGTTTTTCAGACTCGGCCCATCTTAGTCGCACGTTTAAAGAAATGTTTGGTATTAGCCCGAAAAATTTTACCCAGAATGCCCAGTTCGTTCAAGTCTTTTCTGGCGAAGCATAGTAAGTTAGCTGCACATTTACAAATTTAAGTGCAGAGGAAATATGAAAACTATCGACCAATGGCTGGCCGAATATCAAGAAAGCCATCAGAATAAAACTAACAAACTCTTTCATTGGGTGTGTGTACCCATTATAATGTGGACTGTGATCGCCTTGCTATGGTCAATACCCCATGACTATTTAAGCACTATGATAGGTGGCGAAGCTGGCACATTCTTTAACTGGGCCACCATTGCCATGGTATTGGCCAGCATGTTCTATCTGCGCCTGTCATTTACCATGTTTCTGGGTATGACCCTGGTTTCAGTCGTCATGCTGATTGCGACCTACTTTATCGCCCAGCTGACTTTCGCACCACTCTGGGCCATCGCCCTGGCTGCCTTCGTCATCGCGTGGATAGGTCAATTCATCGGGCACAAAATTGAAGGTAAGAAACCAAGTTTTTTCAAAGACCTGCAGTTTCTTCTGATTGGCCCAGCCTGGTTACTCTCGTTTATCTACGATAAAATCGGCATCTCGTACTCAAGCGCCCCGGCTACACCGGCAGAAAACGCTGCCTGATTTACCTGCGGGGGTGGGTAAACTCACCCCCACCTGAAACTAATCACCTCTGACCTGATGGCTCTTCACTTGTGAAGTCAACAACGGCACCTCATATAAATGAGGAAACAACTCGCCGCTCTTGGCCGCCTCAGCTTTCAAGTTTGCCGCAAATTCAGCGGCATTGAACTCAGCAATGTAAATCGGCGAGTCTTGCTTAAAGTAGCGTGAAATAACGCCCTCAACCTGATCGATGTATGAAAGATGAATAAAGCCATCGCGCAAATCATGAGCCGACCCGGCAAACCGGCCCTCTTTTTGAAAAAGGTTCCATTCTTCTTCTCTGAA
>CAZHLC010000494.1:0-2737 GCA_964532545.1 uncultured Leptospiraceae bacterium
TCGCTTTTTAGACCGCCTGAACACCCCCGAAAAATACTGGAAATTTTCAGCAGGTGATCTCAAAGAAAGAGCCTGCTGGCCAGACTATATGAGTGCCTATGAGAAAGCTCTTAATGCCACCTCAAAAGAATATGCACCCTGGTATTGTATTCCGGCAGATGATAAACCCTATATGCGCATAACGGTAGCCAAAATCATTAACAAGGCCCTTGCCTCACTCGACATGAAATACCCCAAGGTGAGTAAAGAACAGATGGCTGAGTTTGATCAATACCGGGCCCAGCTTGAAAAAGAACTTAAGTAGGCCGTTAAAAGCAAAGCTAACCCAATACGCCGAAGCTCTCGCTGAAGTGTAGAGCCAGAATTGTTTTACTGTCTAATATTTCTTTGTTAGAGATGGCTTCTTTCAGCCTGGTCACGGGCCAGTGTAAGATCTCGATTTCTTCATCATCATCGGCTGCATGGCTGGTATCGGGCTGCAGCCCCAGGGCCTCATAGATGACCAGCTTCTCAGTTGAAATACCAATGGCTGGGTAATATTCATATAAACGATTATATTCTGTGGCAGAGAGTCTAGCCTCTTCGGCCAGTTCTCGCTGGGCACAGGCCAGCTCGCTCTCATCAGCCAGTTTTTTACCAGCCGGTATTTCTATTGAATTCTGCTGGGCCCCCATGCGAAACTGAGAAACGAGATGTAGATACCACTGCCCGTTAACTTTCTCAAGGGGAAGTATTCCGCAGGCGATGGGGTAATCAAGTAACGGCTTAGCAAACTCGCCAGCCAGCCCAAAACGAATTTCGTCGTCTTGGTAGATTACTTTTTTAAATTGCATTAGATTTTCTTACGACGAGAAAGAAAAAATTCTACCCGGCGGTTAAGACTGCGATTATAATTATTGGTATTAGGAACAAGCGGTCGCTTATATAAAAAGCCTTTAGCAGACAGGTTTTTAGCGGGTATACCATGCTGCTCAAGATACTTCTTCACGGTATCTGAACGGCCATCAGAGAGACGACGATTGTACTGGTCAGAACCCTTATTGTCTGTATGGCCTTCAACCAGAATCTTATAACCAGAAAACTGCCCCCGCAGCATGGGTAAGAGGTTCTTTAAGTAGAGCTTTGCCCTGCGGGTTAGATGAATTTTTCCCCGGCCGAAATTCAGACCATCGAGTCTGATGCGGGTGCCCCCCTGCGTTTCTTTCACTGTGATACCCAGCCCCTCATAGCGGCTGGTTTTGGCCTGAGCCCTGGCATAGGCCTCAATGGCTTCTTCGTTTTTCAGGGTGATTTGCGCGTAGAGCCCAAAATGGTCTGATGGAAAAATGGTTCCCTCACCATTGGCTGGTTCATTGCCAATGATTTTCATGCTCTGCGGTACCCAGAAAGGTGATTTTAAAAGCAGTCGGTCTAATCGACGGCTGGGTTCGCCTGGCAGGGCCTTGGCCTTTGCCAGGGGGTTCTTTTCGTTATTCCAGGTGAAGCCTGGCTTTAAAGGGTGAAGAGTGCGCCAGATGTCGGTGTAAGTTCTGGGCAGGTTTGAGGTTTCAGGCTCTTCGCCATCACCAAAGTTGTAATCACCGATCAAAAGCGCATGAGTTTTCGGCTTCAGAGGGCTGAAGGCTGTGGCCAGCTGGCGCACCCGCATCTCACCGGCTTCAAGCTCAGGGTCTAAGTGTATCACACCCAGACTGAGTTCACGGCTGTAGGCCTCTACATCAACCCTGAGGTAAGAGCGAATGCGGTTACTTTCAATTTCAAGGTACTCAGATTTAAGAATTGGAAATTTACTCAGCAGTAGCAACTTGCCGGGGGGCAAATCAACCTGCATGGGGAAACTTGAAAAATAATCATCAAGCCATGACTCTGACAGAAGAATACGCATAAACCAGGGCTTTACTTCTTGCAGTGCAATAATGTCGGCTTCACTGCCCTTTAATACCTCTAACAGCTTTGGCACCCGCTCACGCACATAAATCTGCCGCCCGGCAACATTAAACGAAACCACCGAGATGGTTTTTTTCTGCTCATAGAGCTTCTGCTTTTTGTAGGCCTGGTATTTAAAATAACCCCAGGTGCTGAAGAGAATGATAAAGATACCTACATACAATAGTATTGGTAGACTCTTGAGTATATTAAAAATTTTTAAAACTATTTCTTTAACGCTTTCCATAAATAAGTGGGTGCCTCTTACCAAAGTAGCTTAGATTGCGGCTGATTCTCTGGTTGTAGCTTCGTAACATTTTTTTCTGAAACTTCTGATATTTTAACAGAGCCCTCAATTGGTCGGGGTAATTGCGACAGTTCAGCCGGCGCCGCTCAGCCGGGTCATCTTTCAGGTTAAAAACCCAGCAGCTGTTTGATTTAAACGAGTACTGCATCTTAATCTTGTTTTTGGTAATACTGCTGAGAGTATTCTCATTACCGAAGATGAAGATGTATTTGCGGCGCAATTCTTTCTGAAACAGCGACTCACCCTGAAAAAGTTTCTCGTTATATCTTATATTAAGGCCATCGAGTACGGTGGGCAGAACATCAACATGAGTGGTCGGAACCTTAACTCTGCGGGGTTTAAAGAGAGCTGGCTGCCAGATTAATGCCGGTACTCTGATGTTTTCTTCATAGGTGGCCCGCCCATGAGTCCAGTTTCCGGGGTGTTGGCCAAAGGCTTCAGAATGATCACCAACCACAATCACAACGGTATTTGCATTCGCTACCCTACTGCTATCGCTACCGG
>CAZHLC010000494.1:2747-3941 GCA_964532545.1 uncultured Leptospiraceae bacterium
ATAACAACAGTATTATCGAGACGACCAGACTGCTCAAGCTGGTCGAAGACCCGTTTCATTTGAATATCCTGCAGTTTTATATTGTTGTAGTATTTCTCCATCCACGGATGCGGGCGCCGTGATGCCTTTTTAAAAAGATCGATTTTTTTATCATAAACAAAATACGGCCAGTGGGGCGCAAAGGTGATATAGATACCGAAGAAGGGCTCTGAGGCCTCGCGGGTACGCTGTAAAAAGTAGTCAGCCACGTCTTCTTCGTGACGCCCCATCTTCCAGCTTTTTTTAAAGGTCTTCAAAGGTATGGTTCTGAAACCATAGAACTCATTGATACCACTGTTCTCAAAGAAGCTACGGGGAAAATACCAGCTCATGTTCGAGGGAGTAACAATGTAGGCCTCATAATCTCGACTGTGAAAACTGTAATGCGATGGTATGCGCACACCCTTTTTCATGGCGAAAAATTTGATTTCAGGTATGGGGTACAGGCCACTTAACAGAGCAAAAACTGAGCGCGGGCTGCTGTTGGCTGGTGAATAATGCAGGTCAAAAACCAGTGATTCTTTGTAGATCTTTTTCAGAAAGGGTGCAGGCATCTCATTACCAAAAGAAGTATCAAAGACGTAGTCTATGCCGGTGCTCTCTAAAACGATATAAACAACATTCCAGTTGCGGGCGGTTTCAGGTAAACCAACCCTGGTCGTATCTGCTTTTTTTACAAAGTCTTTGTCAATCAGCGCCACTGACTGGCTCTGCTTTGTATCTTTGGTTTTTTTCTTAGTGAGCTTCTGTTCTGTATTTACATAGTCATAGGCTGTGAAGAAGATTGGGGTCAGCTTAATTTCAGGTGCCAACGAGGGCTTCTTCAGCAGGGGTGACAATAATGAGAATAACAGCACCAAGCCCAGCAAACCCAGCATAACACCATTTCGAACCAGCAGCCCCAGGCCTCTGAGCTTTGAAAAACCAATAAATATAAGCACAGGCGAGCTTAAGAAAATCACATCGCCAATCGACATGAAGCGGGCATAGTAAGAAAGAGAAAACCCCTGGGCCACCTCAATCAGGGTTTCATACTGCAGCCCCATGTGCATTGAGAATATGAGCCGGTGATGTGTGCCATAGATCACCGCCCCGAGAAACAAACTGCTCAGGGCAATGCTATAACCCGCGATGCGCAGAATTTTCTGCACAGTC
>CAZHLC010000495.1:0-3940 GCA_964532545.1 uncultured Leptospiraceae bacterium
ACTGCATATTCAGTCGGCAGCCCAAACAGATACCCCAGCGCAAACCCGGTGAGGGGCATTATGGTAAACTGCAGAAAAACGCCACCCAGAGCTGCTTTAGGCCGCTTGAGCACCCTTTTGAAGTCTTCAAGGCGCAAAGTCAGGCCCATACCCAGCATAATGATTCCCAGACCAATAGTTATGAGTATGCCTTTAAACCAGGTAAATATAGGGGGATGTATCAACGCCAGCAGACTGGCCAGAAATACCCACAGGGCAAATGCATTGATGATTAAGCGCACAGCAGTGGCACCATTGAAAATGCCGAATTGTGCGTAAAATCGTTCTTTTCAGAGTGTATTAAGTTTAAGACCCAGCACTCAGCTATGAGTGAAAAATATATCTACTTTTTTGCCGACGGAAAGGCCGATGGTTCAGCAGAACAGAAGGCCCTTCTTGGCGGCAAAGGGGCCAATCTGGCCGAAATGACCAATCTGAAAATTCCCGTGCCACCGGGTTTTACCATTTCAACCGATGTCTGCACCTATTATTACAACAATGATATGCAGTACCCCCCGGCCCTCGAGGGGCAGATCGATGAATACGTAAAAAAAGTAGAAGATGCCACCGGCAAAAAATTCGGAGACCCCAAAAACCCTCTGCTGGTCTCGGTGCGCTCAGGCGCGGCTGTTTCTATGCCGGGAATGATGGATACTGTGCTCAATCTGGGCCTTAATGATGAAACAATCGCAGGTCTAATCAGCCGCACTGGCAACGAGCGCTTTGCCTATGACTCATACCGCCGTTTTATTCAGATGTTTGGCAATGTGGTTCTGGGCATGGCCCATGAAAACTTTGAGCACATTTTGACTAAACTCAAACGCGATAAAAAGGTTGAAGTAGATACAGACTTAAGCGCTGCAGATCTGAAAGATCTTATAGACAAATATAAAGTAGTAGTAAAAGAAAAACACGGGTCAGAGTTTCCTCAAGATGCACGGCAGCAACTTACCCTGGCCATTGATGCTGTCTTTACCTCGTGGAACAATGACCGCGCCATAACCTACCGCCGCCTCAATCACATGAGTGACGCTATGGGTACTGCGGTAAACGTGCAGGCCATGGTCTTTGGTAATATGGGCGAGACCAGCGGCACCGGAGTAGCCTTTACCCGTAACCCCGCCTCGGGTGAAAAAAAGTTTTTTGGTGAATTTCTTATGAATGCACAGGGCGAAGACGTGGTGGCCGGCATTCGCACCCCACTCTCAATTGAAAAGCTGGCCGAGGTTATGCCTGCAGCCCATGAAGAGCTGATTGAGATTGCAGATAACCTTGAAAATCACTACCGCGACATGCAAGATCTTGAATTCACCATCGAAGACAAGAAATTATATTTGCTGCAGACACGCACAGGCAAACGAACTGCTTTTGCCGCCATACGTATAGCCAATGAAATGGTGGCTGAGAAAATGATCGATGAGAAAACAGCCCTGCTGCGTATCGATGCCTCGACCCTGCCCTCACTGCTGGCCAAGATCTTTGATGGCACAGAAAAAGACAATGCGCAAGACCAGGTAATTGCCCAGGGCTTAGCCGCAGGCCCAGGCGCTGCCAGTGGTAAGGTCGCTCTTGATGCTGAAACTGCTGTAGCCTATGCTGAGCAAGGTGAGCCCGCCCTGCTGGTACGTGAAGAAACTTCACCAGAAGATATTTCAGGTATGTACTCATCAGAAGGTATTCTAACCCAGCGAGGTGGCATGACCTCGCATGCTGCCGTGGTAGCCCGTGGTATGAACAAACCCTGTATTGTGGGCTGTGGTGAGCTCGAGATTGACTATAAACGCCGCAAAGCAACTTTTGGCGGCAAGTTGACCATTAAAGAAGGTGATTATCTTTCACTCGATGGTTTTACCGGCGAAGTCATTAATGCCAAGATTAAAACTATTGCTTCTGAAATCGAGCAGGTATTTATTCAGAACAGCCTTCCCCTTGAAAAATCTGTACTGGCCCGCCAGTACGACCAGATTATGCAATGGGCCGACAAATACCGTAAGCTCAGCATAAGAACGAACGCTGATACCGCAGAAGACGCCAACGTGGCCCGTAATTACGGGGCCAATGGTATTGGTCTCTGCCGAACTGAACACATGTTCTTCGAAGGCGATCGTATCAAAGAGATGCGCAAGATGATTATCGCCTCATCGCAAGAAAAACGAATCGAGGCCCTCAATAATATCTTACCCTACCAGCGTGAAGATTTTAAGGGCATTCTCAAGGCCATGGCGCCGCATCCGGTGACTATTCGCCTGCTCGACCCACCATTGCACGAATTCTTACCTCATGAAGAAGAAACCATTGAAGCCCTGGCCAGTGAGCTGGGTGAAGACCTTAAAGTAATTAAAAAGAAAATTGCAGACCTTAACGAATTTAACCCCATGCTGGGCCACCGCGGTTGCCGTCTTGGCGTATCATACCCAGAGATTACCATGATGCAGACCCGGGCCATCTTAGAAGCGGCCTGTGAGCTCAAAGCCGAGGGTACCGATGTGACCCCAGAAATTATGGTGCCTCTGGTAGGCCACTATAAAGAGTTAGAAAACCAGGCCAGAGTTATTCGTGAGACTGCCGAAAAAGTTTTCACTGAAAAAGGCCAGCAGGTTGAATTTTTACTGGGTACCATGATTGAAGTACCCCGGGCTGCAATTACAGCAGATGAAATCGCAGGCCATGCCGATTTCTTCAGTTTCGGAACCAACGACCTGACCCAGATGGGGGCCGGTTTTTCACGTGATGATGCCCACAGGTTTCTGCCCGATTACCAGGAACTAAAAATCTATGACCGTAACCCCTTTCAGGTCTTAGACCGCGATGGTATTGGTAGATTAATGCAACTGGCCATTGATAAGGGCCGCTCGGTAAAATCAGGTATCAAACTGGGTGTCTGTGGTGAACACGGTGGTGACCCGCAATCAATTGAATTCTGCCATGAAATAGACCTTGACTATGTTTCTTGCAGCCCCTACCGTGTGCCTATAGCACGTCTGGCTGCAGCCCAGGCAAACCTGAAATGAGAAAGCTTGTATTATCACTGTTTCTGCTTTGTTTTTTTTTGCCTGCGGCGAAGATGACGATTTCTCATCAATAAACATCGGCACCGAAAAGATGGCTGGGGCTGATGCTGTGATTCACAGCTTCGAGGCCCATGGTTACAGCTCTGAACACCCCATATGGCATTTGCGTTCAAAAGAAGCCTACATTTTTCAAAAAGACGGCCTTACCCATGTATTCGGTGTGAACATCGACTACTACGGTTCTGATGGCAAAGTCTCAACCTTTATCAAAGGTGAAAAGGGTCTACTCGATAAGAACAAAGGCACCATGAGAATTGAGGGCAACGTTGAAGTTGTTTCACAGAACGGCAAAAAACTCACCAGCGATTATCTTATCTGGTTTGATAAAGAAAAGAAGCTGAAGACCGATGCACCGGTTCGTATTGAAACCCCAGAAGGAGATATCATCAGAGGCCGCAGCCTTATTGCCGATCAGAAACTTGATAAGCTGGTACTCAATGCAGCCACCGGTATTTCGAGACCCCGCGATTAAGTTCATTCAGGCTTCTTATTTTTTTCATACGTGTTCTGTAAACTTAAGCAATGACCGACGAGCAACAGAGTAATACCCGATCAGAAATAAGCAAAACAGTAAAGAACACCTCGATCTTTTCTTTTTTTACGGTTATTTCAAGATTACTGGGCCTGGTGCGCGATATGCTCAAGGCCTTTGCCTTTGGCACCACGATCTTTGCCGTAGCCTTTGATGTAGCTTTTCGCCTGCCTAATATGCTGCGCAATCTTGTGGCCGAAGGTGCCTTATCAAAGGCTTTTATTCCCCTGTATGAACAGTACAAAGATGACAAACACTCAGAGCGCGAAGCGGCCGGTACGGAGCTCGTATTTATGGC
>CAZHLC010000496.1:0-3936 GCA_964532545.1 uncultured Leptospiraceae bacterium
AAAATTCGGTTTAAGGAGGATATCCAGGAAGGGTTTGACAATATTCCTGAGACCAGGGTTGACTGAAAGCAGGCAGGCTGTTACCTGTTAAATATAAATATGGCTTGAAGATGAAACCGATAATAAAATTGTGAACGGCGCAGCGGTTGTAAAACCATGAACTTTTTAAGGCAGTTGAAAACCATACTCTTTCACGTTTTCAGCGACCGGGCGCATTACAGCCAGAATTTCTACCAGAGCTATCGAATTCACCGCATTGAGCAGAACGCAATGCGCATACTTATTATTTTTGGTCTGGTACTGGCTATGGGTCTACCCATATTTGTGTTATTCAGCCTGGGCCTGCTGAAGGCCCCTGGTGAAAACCCACTGCGCTCGAACATTCTGCAGATTCTCAGGGGGCTGTTTATTGTGGCCCTGGTCTATGCCCTGATTTATCCCCTGTTGTTGAGGGCAATGAGGCGGCAGCGCTGGGGGCTGGTAGCCGTAACCAATGATGTTCTGCTGTTCGTGCTCTATGGCTTTTTTGCCCTTATGAGTATTAACGCCCAGCATTTTCATGGCTCGGTGGTGCAGGTCTGCGTCGCTGGTTTTGCGGGAGGCATAATCTTCTATTCTGGCCGCTGGTTGGCTACGGTCACCTATGTGTTTGCGGCAATACCCATTACTCTGGCCATTATCTATCTGCAAGATGATGCCAACCTTGCCCGTATAAGGGTGGGTACATTTCTGGTGCTTAATGCGGCTTCTTTCGCCACGACCCGCTTTATGTTTCACTTCAGGGCCCGCAGTTACCACACACTGCTGCAGCTGAGGGCGAAAGACAAAGAGAATCGCGAACAGCTGATGTTGGCCAGCAAAATACAGCGGCAAATGCTGCCGAAAGAAAATTATTTTCTGAAAGACCTGCAGGTCAGCGCCCGCTGGCGCTCGATGGAGGCTGTAGGCGGTGACCTGCTCGACTATATCGAGTTTAAAGACGAAAACCATCTGGGCATTTTTGTGGGTGATGTGCTGGGTCGGGGTGTACCGGCAGCTCTGATTATCACAAGCATAAAAACAATACTGCGCTCAATATCAACTGATCTCTGGTCTGACCCCTCTGCCCTTTTAAAAGAAATCAATAACCGCCTGATTGCCCAGGCCCCGGGTAATTTTTTGGGTTCAATCTATGGCATTCTCGATGCTGAAGAAAATACCTTTGAGTATGCCCGGGCGGGGCTGCCATACCCACTGCAGCTGCTCAACAATGAGATTACCGAATATCAGGGTGATTCTGATGTGCTGGGTCGTACTACTGAACCCATTATTGATAAAGGCCATGTGGCCCTGCAGCCCGGGGGGCATCTCTTACTTTTCAACTTTGGCCTTTATAATTCATGCGACGACCCTAAAGACCTTTTTAAAGGTCAGACCAACGGGCCCAATTCATTGCAGCTGCCTGCTAAAATTCGTTTCGATTACGAGCAGAGCAATGATGAGATCTCGCTGGTCTCAATAAGCCGAGAATGCAGAAAATCACAGATTTAATCAGTAAACTTCTGCGTCTGACTTTCAGCGACGATTATTTTAAGAAGCAGCACGCTGCGTACGCTGAAGAACAGCAGGTTGAACATAACCAGAAGTTGCTTTTTTACTGCTTCTCAATGGTAACCGTGCTGCTGCTGGTCTACTCATTGGTTCGCTTTGCTGATTTTTTTGGCAGTGGTCTACAGAAGCTGCCCCAGTATCAGTTAAATCTGCGCATCTTTTTCGTTTCTGCTATCACGATTTCGGGTAGCTATATGATCTATTATCTGTTGCTGAAAGACAGATATGGCTTTTCTACCCAGCTTACTGTGGCCAGCATCTATCTGGCTGCCCTCTACATTATGTTTGGCAGCACTGCTCTTAACGCCCAGCTCTATCATGGTGATATTGCCTTTGCTGTCATAGCCTCTTATGGCATTGCCACCCTGTTTACAATAGGGGTAAGAATGGCCCTGTTTCTTTTTCTTGTACTGGCCGCCGGGGTCATTGGCGGTATTTCTGTACTGCAGGTTGACCTTGAGGTCAGTCGTATAAATTCTGTGAACTTCTTAAGTCACAGTATAGGTGCCTGGCTCTGGTCACGCTATATGTTTCATTATCGAACCCGCCACCAGGTCAATCTGCTCACTCTGGGCCTCAGCAATGAAAAAATGAAAAAAGAAATGGGGCTGGCTAATGCCATTCAGCAACAAATCTTACCCCATGAGCCACCCGACTTTGCCCCTTTGCGGGTGACATCACATTATCGCCCCGTAAGCGAAGTAGGCGGTGATTTCTATGATTATATTTTCTTCGAAGACGGTGAAAAGCTGGGTATATTTCTCTGTGATGTGGTAGGTCATGGCATACCAGCTGCATTAATCTGCAGTATCATCAAGAATCTGCTTCTGTCAGGCCGGGCAGAGCAGCAGAGCCCGGCACACTTTCTTGACCATCTGAACCAGCAGACCTGCGGGCTGGTGGGGGGTAACTTCTTCACCGCCTTCTATGCCGTTTTTGACCGCAGTGACATGGTGCTGACCTATGCCCGCGGGGGTCACACTCCGCCGCGTCTGTTGCGAGAAGGCCAGGTTTATCGCCTTGATTCACCCGGCCACATACTGGGGGTATTTGCAGATTCAAACTTCAGCCAGACTCAGGTGCAGCTGCAGCCAGGTGATCGCATCGTGGTTTATAGCGATGGTTTTATTGAAGAGCAGAACCCCGAGGGTGAGTACTTCGAAGATACCCTGAACCACGAAGACTGGAAGGCCATGATAAGTAAGTATGATTTCTCGGCCAACACTCTGTTTTCAGACCTGCTTGAGTTCAAGAGCAGCGCAGAATTTAAAGATGACGTGACGCTTATTACCCTTGCGGTAAGGCCCTGAGTTTTATTCAGCCCCCGTGTTGTTTTCGATAAATAAAATTCTCTGCCTCAGGGTGGGGTGTTCAGAGTCTTTTGCTTTTTTTATATTGTCAAAAGTAAAGTTGACCAGCTGGCGCTTCGGGTCTTCGAGCAGAGTTTTGATCAGGTGCTTGTATTCACGCTGGTTTACCCGCAAATCACCGCCATCAAAATCAAATTTGTTCCAATCATAAATCTTGTAGTGTTTTTTGCGCCGATAGTCTTTCATCAGTTTGTTGATACTCTCTTTTTTTTCTTTAAGCTCTTCTGAGGTACAACTCTTGCGCAGCGCCTGCATTTTGTCTGATTTAAATGCCTTATCGAGGTATTCTGTTTCTTCACCCTGCTGCAGTAGCCGGTTTGGTAGAAATTCATCTACGATAAAAACGGCATCACTCACATGATCGCCCGTCAGCTTCTTATCAGCCTTGATTCTTATAAGAGTTTTTTCGAATATGTGCTCGGTTATTTCAAGGGCCTTGCCCAGAACCAGCAGGGCGTTTACCATGGCCAGCTTGCCAAAGCGGCTGGCCCCATAGAGGTCGCTGAGATATTCCTGCTCTTTTTCATATTTGCTCAATATTGTACCCAGTAGAATGAGCAGCACCCAGTAAAGCAGCATACCCCATAGCAGAAACCACCAGAAGCTTTGAGCGCCGGTGATTAGAAAAACATAGGCAGGTGCCAGCCCCATAAACAGAAACATAAAGAAGCGGGCACGGCCGAGAAAGTGAGTGTACTTTGTAAAATGACCAAGTTCATGGGCCAGTATAGCTTTCAGCTCATCTTCACGCAGAACGTGAAACAAAATTGAACTGATGTTAATGGCGTTAATCGCCTTAAACGAATTGAACAGCCAGGTATCAATTGCTTCAGCTGTGGGATCTTTAGACGGTATGATAAAGATGTTCGGTATTTCACCACGAACCGGTGCTAAGACCTCTTTGACCAGATCTTTAACTTCTGCCCGGCTGTATTGCCCGATGTGTTCTTTCTCGGCCTTTGCCAGAGCAACATTA
>CAZHLC010000497.1:0-3935 GCA_964532545.1 uncultured Leptospiraceae bacterium
GGTCGAACTGGTTGATTACCCAGCTGCGGTAAATGTCAGCAATCAGAACTTTGTAGTCAGCGCTTTCGCGAATAGCTTTGTTCTGAATCGCATCAAGATGCTTAATTGCACGGGTAAAATAGGTAACGGCTTTCAGCTTGGCTTCGCGCTTTTTGCGGGCGACAATGCGCTCTTCGCGGGCCTTGCGGTCAATTGTCTGCCAATACCACTTTTCATTAAGTTTCTTAGCCTCGGCAGCCTCTTCACGAAAACGCTGCACATCTTCGCGCATTTTCTGAATGATTGATCTACCAGTCTGGTAGTTTGATAAAGCCAGTCTAAGCTTGTTTTTCGCAAACGCTGATGAGAGTTTGCTCAGTTCTTCAAAAGACTTAACGTAGGGGCGATAGTCAGGGTTATGCCATTTTCTTTCGGCCTCTTTCATCAGGTCTTCTTCGTTTTTGTTATTTGCTGTTGATACGTCGTTGGTACCGGGTTGACCCTGATTGTTGGGTTGGTTATTTGGTTGGTTGTTAGGTTGCGCAACCAGACCACCGGTAATCAGCAGAATCATTGCCAATTTAAGAATATTTTTCATCTTCATAGCCACATTCCTTTGTGTTTTCATAGGGTAGATAATCCGTTATTCTACCTTATGCCATATATCGGAGATTATAATATCTAAACTTTAAAAAAAGTTTACTGACTGACAACTGTTTTTTGCCTTTTTTCTAGGCCCCTAATAAAAGAAATTAACGGTTTGTCAGCACATCTCACAGCTAAATACTGCATTTTTTGAGGGATATTATATATTTAACAATATGGCAGAAGATATAGAGTCAGAAATAAGCAAGGTTTCAGAAGGTATAGCCGAGCTGAAGGCCGGCCGCATGGTGATTGTAACCGATTCAAAAGACCGTGAGAACGAAGGTGATCTGGTTATGGCCGCTGAAGACATTTCGGCCGAGGCGGTAAACTTCATGGCCCAGCATGCCCGGGGCCTCATTTGCGCCCCTCTCACCGCCGAGCGTGCCCAGAAACTTGACCTTACGGCCATGGTTACCAATAACCAAGATGTCAGGCGCACCGCCTTTACCGTCTCTGTTGATGCTAAACGTAATATTACCACAGGTATTTCGGCCCCCGACCGTGCCGAAGCTATTAGATTATTAGCTGATGATAGCACTGTAGCTGAAGACCTGGTGCGGCCGGGGCATATTTTTCCCCTGGTGGCCCGCGATGGCGGGGTACTGGTGAGAGCTGGGCATACAGAAGCTTCTTTAGATTTAATGACCATAGCCGGCAAAAAGCCGGTGGCCGTGATCTGCGAAATAATGAACGAAGATGGTACAATGGCACGTATGCCCGATTTAATCAAGTTTGCCGAAAAGCATGATTTAAAGATCATAACTATTCAAGATCTCATTGAGGCCCGCCGTCGCCGTGAGAAATTGATTGAGTTCGCCGTTGAATGTAAGCTGCCCACTGAAATTGGTGAGTTCAAGGCCCGGGCCTATGAAAGTAAGCTCGATGGTAAGGTGCACGTGGCTATCGTAAAAGGCAGCATTGACTCGCAGACCCCAACTCTGGTTCGGGTACATTCTGAATGCCTGACCGGTGACATCTTTCATTCGTTGCGCTGTGACTGCGGCCCCCAGCTTGATGCTGCACTCAAGCAGATTGAAAAAGAAGGCTCGGGTGTGCTGGTCTACATGCGACAAGAGGGCCGTGGCATAGGTCTGGTGAATAAACTGAAAGCCTACAAGTACCAAGAAGAAGGGCTCGATACCGTTGAAGCCAATGAGAAGCTGGGTTTTGCCCCCGACTTAAGAGACTATGGCATTGGCGCGCAGATTCTGGTTGATATTGGTATCAAAAAAATCAAGCTGATGACCAACAACCCGCGCAAGGTCGTTGGTCTTGAAGGCTATGGCCTTGAAATAACTGATCGCGTACCACTGGTTATTGAATCAAACCCTCATAATGAAAACTATCTAAGTACCAAGTCAGCAAAGCTTGGTCATTTTCTCAACGGCTGAGAACCATTCTCAATTAATGTCGCTGTCATCTGCCTGGTAAAAGTACGCAAGGCATGGCTGCATCTGATTCAAAACTTTCTGAAAGTATAAGTAAATGTACTTAACAGATTGATTTGTTTTTTAATCGACGTATGGTCTTATAAACACCGTCTGGTTTATAAACAACGATTCTTATTAGGGGTTTTTAATGAAGAAACATTTTATCTTGATTTTAACTACTTTATTTCTGTTTGCCTACTGCGGCAAAAAGAAAACTCAAGAAACCTCTTCAACTACTGAAACTGCAACCACTGAAATGGCCGTTAACGAAGCAGGCAAGTCTGTTTACATGACTAACTGTGCTTCTTGCCACGGCCCCCAGGGTGCCGGTGATGGTGCCGCAGCCGCTGCGCTTAACCCTAAGCCGCGCAACTTTCAGACTGAAGAGTTAGCCTATGGTTCAGACCTGGCAAGCGTGATCAAAGTTGTGACAAACGGTTCACCTAAAGTGCCTACCATGGTCGCGTGGAAGAGCGTGCTAAACGAACAGCAGATCAAAGACGTATCTGAATACGTTCTTTACCTCGTAAAAAAAGGAAAATAACTAACAATGAAGGCCGTTAAAATTGGTATACCCATCTTTCTGGTTTGTTTTACCCTGTGGTTGATTTTTGCGCCACCTGCGAACGTAGGGTATGCACCTGCACAGCCAATCAACTATAGCCATAAACTGCATGCCGGTCAACTCGGCCTTGATTGTCAATACTGCCACACCGGCGTTATCTATGGTAAAAAAGCCGGTGTGCCCAGTCTGAATATTTGTATGAATTGTCACAGTGCCATTGGCTATGGCAATTCTGAAATCGAGAAGGTTCAAAAGTTATGGGCAGAGAAAAAAGCGCCTGAATGGGTAAGGGTACACAACCTGCCTGATCACGCCAAGTTTTCTCACGTGGCTCACGTCACGGCTCTGATGAAGCCAAATGAACCCACCAAAAAAGTATGTATGAACTGTCATGGCGATGTATCAAAGATGGAAGTTGTAGCTCAGGTTAAAGACCTCAATATGGGCTTCTGTATCAACTGTCACCGCGAACATGAAGATAAGGGTGCCAAGCTCAACTGTAGCACCTGTCACTACTAAACATATTTGAGGATCTTACCTTATGGATGAACCAAGAAATAATTCTGAAGAAATCTATCGATCATACGAAGAGACCACCTCAGTTGAGCAGGTAGCAGAGCTCAAAGACAAGGGTTTTAATGAGTTTGCACCTGCCGTACAAGAACTGGTCGACCGGGGCTCACATTCGAAACTGAATCGCCGCAGTTTTCTCACGGTTATGGGGGCCTCGCTGTCTATGGCTGGCCTCAACTGCTTTAAAGAGCCCGTTGAAAAAATTGTTCCTTATGTGGTGCGCCCCCGCGAAACCCAGCCTGGCATTCCTACCTTTTATGCAACTTCTCAGGTAAGTGCCATGGGTGTGGTGCCCATGCTGGTTCGCACCAGAGAAGGCAAACCCATTAAAATAGAAGGTCTTGATGGCCACCCTGTAACAAAGGGTGCCCTGACTGCTGATTCTTTTGCCACTATATGGGATCTCTACGACCCCGACAGGGTCAAATCTCCCCAGCAGAAAAGCGGCAATAGCTTTAAAGCCGTCGACTGGAAGGCTGCTCTGGCAGAAGCCAAAGGGGCCCTGAAGGGCAATGTGCGCGTACTTGGGCGTACAAACTTTTCACCGTCTGAAAATAAAATTATCAATCGTTTTATTGCCAAAGGCAAAAACCGCAAGCGCATTGTTTACGATGCTACTGCGACCATGGCCGAAATCTCAGCAGGTAACAAAGAGTCTTATGGCTCTGAAGCCATACCGAACTATCGTTTTGATAAAGCCGATTTAATTGTCTCTATTGAAGCCGATTTTCTGGGTACCT
>CAZHLC010000498.1:0-3927 GCA_964532545.1 uncultured Leptospiraceae bacterium
CCATGGGGCCTTTGGCGCGCTGGCCTTTGGTATTGGCACCTCAGAGGTGGAACACGTGCTGGCGACCCAGTGTCTGGTACAGAAAAAGTCAAAAAACATGCTGGTTCGGTTCGATGGCAAGCTGGCCCCCGGGGTTTTTGCCAAAGACATGATTCTGGCCCTGATTGGCAGAATCGGTACAGCTGGCGCAACTGGTTATGTGATTGAATATGCCGGTGAAGCTATAAAAAACCTCTCTATGGAAGGGCGCATGACTGTCTGCAATATGAGTATTGAAGCAGGGGCCCGCGCCGGGCTGATCGCCCCCGACGAAATCACCTTTGAATACCTCAGGGGTAGAGAATTCGCACCGGCCGCAGATAAGTTTGATGAGGCAATCAAACACTGGCAGACCCTGAAAACAGATGAGGGTGCTTCTTTTGATGAAGAAATTGTAATCGATTGTAATAAACTGGCACCCCAGGTTACCTGGGGTACCTCACCGGGCATGGTGACTGATGTGAGTTCAGCCATACCGAACCCGGCTGATGCTAAAGATGCGGTTACCCGTAAAGGTTATGAGATGGCCATTGATTATATGAATCTCAAACCCGGCACACCCATTAAAGACATTCAGCTTGATAAAGTGTTCATTGGCTCTTGTACCAATGGGCGTATCGAAGATATGCGCGAAGCGGCGGCCAATATCAAGGGCCGTAAAAAAGCTGATGGTGTAAAAGCTGTTCTAGTGGTGCCCGGCAGCCACGAAGTCAAAAAACAGGCCGAGGCAGAAGGGCTGCATGAGACTTTCATCGAGGCCGGTTTTGAATGGCGCGACCCGGGCTGCTCAATGTGTCTTGCCATGAACGATGACGTGCTTGAACCAGGCGAGCGCTGCGCTTCAACTTCAAATCGAAACTTTGAAGGCCGTCAGGGCAAGGGTGGGCGTACGTTTCTGGTATCACCGGCCATGGCTGCACTGGCAGCAGTGCACGGGCACTTCGTAGATGCCCGCGAAGAGAGGTAAATATGCAACCATTTGAAAAAGTAAATTCGAATGCGGCAGTGTTAGATATTCCCAATGTTGATACTGACCAGATTATACCGAAACAGTTTTTGAAAAGAGTAGAGCGTACTGGTTTCGGCCAGTTTCTGTTTTATGACTGGCGTTTTAATAGTGATGGCAGCGATAACGCCGATTTTTCTCTAAACCGCGCTGAGAGCAAAGGGGCTCAGGTTCTTTTTGCCCGCGACAACTTCGGCTGTGGCTCTTCACGTGAACATGCCCCCTGGGCCCTGCTTGACTATGGTTTCAAGGTGATTGTGGCCCCATCGTTTGCTGATATTTTCTACAATAACTGCTTTCAAAACGGAATACTTCCCATAGCTCTACCAGCTGAGCAGGTTGATCAACTGTTTGCGGCCTTTGAGCAGAACCCATCGGCTTTATTCGAAGTTGACCTTGAAAAGCAGTTGATCAGCGGCCCGGTATCAATCAATTTTGAGATTGAGGCCAACCGTAAAGAAAAGCTGCTCAAGGGTCTTGATGACATTTCGTTTACCCTGCAGTTTGATGATTTAATCAAGCAGCACGAAGAAAGCCGTGTAGCTTTCTGATTATTCGATAAGCTTTTCTTTGTGTTTTCGTAGAATAATTTCGCCCTGGCGGTTGAGTTCTTCGGCTTTCTGTATAATCACGTTGCGGTGATGCTCGATGTCTTGCAGACGCAGCGCACCCAGGCGGTCAATTTCGGCTACAATATCTGAGGCCCGGTTCATTGAAACGCAGCTCAGCACATAGCGCATAAAGTCACGCCCCATACCCTTAAGAGCTGCCGCCCAGAGTGTTTCATCGGGCAGGTGTTCAAACAGTTTACGAATTTCGGCCCGGGTTAAATCACCGATGGCTTCAAAGTTAAAAAGATTGGCCTTGATGCGTTCGACCATTTCAGGCTCATCGCCGCGCAAATCATCAAGAATCTGTTCTTCATCGGCCAGGTTCATGTGGGCCAGAATGGCTGAGAGCTTCTCTTCGCCACTCTCTTCATCAGGCTCGTTCTCATCTATATTTTCAAGGCGCTGGCGCAGCGACTCATAGATGGTTTTAAGAATCTGGCTGTCGATCGAGCGCAGAGTAGCTATGCGGGCGGCTACTTTTGCGGCTATGGGTGCTTCAAAAAACTTCATTATGCTGGCAGCCAGCGAGGCCTTGATGTTGGTTAGAATAAGGGCAACGGTCTGGGGCAGCTCGTTTTCAAGTACCCGCGCCAGTGTTTTGGGCTGGTATTTTTCAAAAAATGAGAAGTCAAGGTTAGCGACCCGGCCATCAAGTTTCTCAAGAAATTTGCCGGCCTGATCACCCATGGCCGAGCGCAGCAGCTTTTCTGCCTCTGAGCGGCCACCCAGAATGGTACCCTCAATATCACTGAGCTGCTCTTTAAAATTGTTCAGAATAACCTTACGCTCATCTTTTTCGATGTGGCCCACCTGAAGAATCTCAGCCATGAGCTTCTCCATCTCGTGTTCGTTAAGGTGTTTTAGAACAGACGCTGCACCCTCTTCACCGAGGGCGATCAGTATCTTGGCTGCCTTGCGCAGCTTGCTGTCTTGCTCTTTACTCAATGAATCAGTTCAGTGCTTCAACAGCCTCTGCTTCTGTGTTATAGATATCAAACATATCCATCAGTTCAACAACTTCGAAAACCTTTTTAACGGCCGGGTTCAGGTGGCAGAGCTTAAGAGTTTTATCTTTTGATTTCAGCACTCTCATGCTTGCTACCAGTACACGCAGACCGCTTGAAGACATATATTCTACATCATCAAGATTAATTACCAGATTTGCATCTGGGTTGTTGTTAATGATTTCGTTAATCTCTTTTTCAATCTCTGTACTTAGATGTACATCGAGTCTGCCTTTCAGGTAAACTACAATATTATCGCCAATTTCTTTCGTTTTAAGCATGGTCAGCTCCTAAGGTATTTTTTTGATCATACACATCAAGTTTTTTCCGCCCCGTTGGCTGTATTTTATTTTGTCCATCAATGCATTCATTAAGAATACGCCAAAACCGCCCCGGCGTTTACCAGTAAGGTTCAGTTTGATATTTGGTTTGGGGGCCTTATTTGGTTCAAAAGCCTGGCCCTCATCTTCAAGAATTACCTCGACTGTGTTTTTTTCTTTTTTAAGTGTCAGGGTAAATACTTTATTTTGTTTATTTTCAATATTTTTATAGCCATGTTCAACAATGTTGGTGGCGGCTTCATCGGCTGCGAGAATGATATCTTGCAGGCACTGTTCTTCGACGCCCCAATTGCGCAGATGTTCTTCAATAAAATTCTTTAAAAGAGGAACTTCAGTGCGCTCGACCCGGTATTTATGTGTTGCTTCTTTCAGCACTTTAACTCAAAATTTTTATTATCAGCAGAGTAAAATCATCAAATTGAGGCTCTGAGCCTGCAAAATCAGAAACTTCTCTGAATATTCTTTTAACCATCTGATCTGAAGTGAGCAGGTGATTCGAGACAATCAGTTCTTTAAGTCTGTCTAAACCGAATTCTTCACGTTTTTCGTTAATGGCTTCGACTACGCCATCAGTATAGAGCACCAGAATATCACCTGGCTGAAGATAGACGATACCTTCGCCAAACTCTCCGTGCATATCTGAAGGCACAACCCCCAGGGGTGAGCCCTTGGCATAAAGAGTTTCAAACTCTTGAGAGTCGTGGCGGTAGATCAGCTGTTCGTTGTGCCCACCTGAAGCAAATTTAAGCTGGCGCGAGCGCGCATTATAATAGCAGTAAAAAAGTGTTACAAACATACCCGACTGGCTGTCTTGATAAATGAGATCATTTGCCTTGAGCAAAAGGTCGCCGGGCATAACCTGATCGCGGCCGATTGTTCTGATGATAGAGCTGGTCACGGCCATAAACAGAGCTGCTGGCAGGCTT
>CAZHLC010000499.1:0-3921 GCA_964532545.1 uncultured Leptospiraceae bacterium
AACCCCCGCGGTACCCGTATTTTTGGCCCGGTGGCACGTGAGCTGCGTGACCGCCAGTTTATGAAAATCATTTCACTTGCACCTGAGGTGCTGTAAGGTTCAGCAAGATGGCAAAGACAACAGAGAAAACAAAAACTAAACTTAAAGTTGGCGACGAAGTCGTTGTTATCGCCGGCAAAAACCGTAACTCACGGGGTAAGATTCTGGCTATCAGTCGACGTTCATCGCGGGTGCTGGTTCAGGGTGTTAACCTGAGAAAACGTTTTGCCCGCCCCACTCAAGAGAATCCCAAGGGTGGCGTCATTGAGGCTGAAGCACCTCTGCACATTTCGAATGTTGCAATTTACGACAGCAAAAATAAAAAAGGTTCGCGTATCAAAGCTGGCGCTGATAAAAATGGCCGCAAAATACGTGTAGCCGTAAAAAGCGATAAGGCAATAGATTAAGAAGTTAACCATGGCCCAGGCAAGATTACAAGAAGACTATAAAAACAAGTATAAAGAAGAGCTTAAGAACGAGCTGCAGCTTGGTTCTATAATGCAGGTTCCCGAATTGAAGAAGATTGTCGTTAATGTGGGTGCCGGCGAAGCTGTTGCTAACCCCAAGATTATTGACGGTATCGTAAATGATCTGGCCGCCATTACCGGGCAGGCCCCGGTAAAAACCCGTGCACGCAAGTCAATTGCGACCTTTAAGCTGCGCGATGGAATGGTAATTGGCGCCAAGGTGACCCTGCGCGGCAAGATCATGTACGAATTTCTTGATCGGCTGGTTAATGCAGCACTGCCACGTGTTCGTGACTTTAATGGCGTAAGCCGCAAAGCCTTCGATCACGCAGGCAACTACACTCTGGGCATTAAAGAACAGATAATTTTTCCTGAAATCAATTTCGATCAGGTAGACCGTATTCATGGTATGGATATCACATTTGTAATCAAAACCAGGGGAAAAGACGATTCGATGAAGTTACTTGAAAAGTTTAACTTTCCGTTCCGTAAAAATTAAGAGGAAATCATGGCTAAAAAAGCACTGAGAGAAAAACAAAAACGAACTCCAAAATTCAAGGTAAGAGCATACAACCGCTGCGAGCTCTGTGGCCGCCCCCAGGCCTACATGCGCCGTTTTAAAATGTGCCGCATTTGCTTTCGTGAGCTGGCCTCAAAGGGAATGATTCCCGGGGTCACCAAGTCGTCGTGGTAAGGGGTAATTAATATGAGTTTAAATGATCCAATAGCAGACGCTCTCACTCGAATTCGCAACGCCCAGCGTGCAGGCCATGAAACAGTTTCGGTTAACACCAATACTGTCGTTAAGGCTATCTTAGATATCTTAAAGAAAGAAGGTTTTGTTAATTCTATTAAACATGACAAAGACGGCGCTGCCAATGTAGCCCGCATCGATCTGAAATACTGGCAGGGTGAACCTGCTATTCGCGGCATTGAGCGTGTATCGACCCCCGGTCGGCGTCGCTACCAGAAATTTAAAGAGATTCGCCCCTTCTTGAACAGTGTTGGTCTGGGCATCTTCTCAACCCCTAAAGGTATTGTGAGCGATAAAGAAGCTCTGGCCCAGCATGTTGGCGGCGAATACCTGTGCCGTGTGTGGTAAATTGTTGAATTAAGGTAAGTATTATGTCAAGAGTTGGAAATAATCCCATAACTGTACCAAGCGGAGTTCAGGTCAATGAGCAGGGTGTCGCTTTTGAAGTCAGTGGCCCCAATGGTAAGTTGAGCTCACCTAAGTTTCCTGGTATTTCAGTTAAGATTGAAAACGATCAACTTAAGGTTGCCCGTGAAAATGATACCAAAGACCTGCGAGCCAAGCATGGTCTGGTACGTTCACTGCTGAATAACTGCATTGAGGGTGTTACCAAGGGTTTTAAAAAAGAACTTGTGCTTCAGGGTGTTGGTTACCGTGCCCAGAAAAAAGGTAAGCAGCTTGTTCTAAGTCTTGGGTATTCACATGACATTACTGTCGATGAGCCCGAAGGTATCAAGCTTGAAGTGCCTGAACCAACCAAGGTTACCATCTCAGGTATTGACAAGCAGCAGGTAGGCCTGGTGGCTGCCAAGATACGCGATTTTAGAAAGCCAGAGCCCTACAAGGGTAAGGGTATTCGTTATCATGATGAAAACATTCGCCGCAAAGCTGGCAAGGCAGGTAAGAAGTAGGTAAACTATGCAGGCAGCAGTTAAAGCAAAAACTCTTAGAGATCGCCGCGCAAGCAGGGTTCGATTCAAAATCAGAAATTCGAACCGCAATAAGCGCAAAAGAATCTTTTTTCATGTCACTAATAAGTTTCTCTATGCCCAGTTGATTGATGAAATCAGCGGCAAGACCCTTCTGAGTGTTACCACGCGCAAGAAAGGTGAGAAATCAGCCAAGAATCTTGAAGCAGCGAAGGGCCTGGCAGACGCTTTTGCCCAGCAGCTGCAGGCCAAAGGTGTCGCAGCCGATGAAGGTTTCTTGTTTGATCGTGCCGGCAAACTGTATCATGGCCGGGTGAAAGCATTTGCAGACCAGCTTCGTGAGAAGGGTCTGAAACTCTAAGAAGGTCATTATGTCAGAAGAACAAAAAAAAGAAGAAGCAACCCCGGCAGCCGCACCAGCCGCGGCCCAGCCCCAGGGGCGAACTCAGGCACCCCAGCAGGGTGGCCCAGGGGGCCAGGGCGGTGGCCAGCAGATGATGCGTCATCGCAAGCGTCAGCAGAAGCGCGATGATCGTCGTAAGAGCACAGTAGTTATTGATGAAAATGAAATAGAGCTGACTGAGCGCGTTGTTAAGATGTCACGTGTGGCCAAGGTTGTTAAAGGTGGCCGCAGGTTCTCATTTAATGCACTCACCATTGTAGGTGATAGCGACCAGTATGTCGGCCTTGGTTTTGGTAAAGCCAAAGAAGTACCTGAAGCAATTCGTAAGAGCATTGAAGACGGTAAAAAGAGTCTTTTCAGAGTTCGCAAACAGGGTAATACCATACCTCACCAGATCGTAGGGCAGTTTAAATCAGCCCGCGTTCTATTGAAACCAGCCGCGCCTGGTACCGGTATCATTGCCGGTGCTGCTGTGCGCGCTGTGGTTGAGCTTGGTGGCATTAAAGATGTGCTTACCAAGGCTCTTGGTTCATCAAATTCGCTGAACATTGCCAAGGCTACGATCGACGGCCTGCGCAGATTGAATTCAGTTAATGATGCCAAGGCCCGCCGTGATATTTCACTTGGTGACATTTTTGGTGAGTACAGCAAAACCCGCCGGCAAGAAAAGCGGGCAGCACTGGGTATCGGTGCAGGTAAAGAAACTGCAGCCGCCGCACCTGCCGCGAAAGAAGAATAGGTAGTTATATGAAGAAAGTACGCGTAACACAGGTAAAAAGCCAGATTGGCCGCACTCCGAAGCAGCGGGCTACTTTGCGTGGTCTGGGTTTGCGCCGTATTGGCCAGAGCAGAGAGCATACTCTTACAGACCAGGTACAGGGCATGCTCAATAAAGTAGACTTTCTGGTAAAGATAGAAGAACTATAAGGAATTATTCATGCAGTTAAAGCCGAATAAAAAAGCAATCAGGCGCCGTAGAAGAGTCGCTCGCGGTATTGGTTCAGGCCTGGGTAAGACCGCTGGCCGTGGTTTAAACGGCCAGCGCAGCCGTTCTGGCGTGTCGATTCCTGCTTGGTTTGAAGGCGGCCAGAACCCTCTTTACCGAAGAATTCCCAAAAGAGGTTTTACCAACATTTTCAAACAAGAGTTTAATATTATTAAACTTGATCTGCTTGATGCCGCTCTGGGCAGCCCCCGTTATGCCAGTGTTAAAGGTGCAGCCGAGCTTGGTCTGGCTCAGTTTGAGCAACTTGGTCTTATTCGTGACCCTAATCTTCCCATTAAGATACTCTCTGGTGCTAAGGGCGCTGGCGAAACTAAACTTGCCAA
>CAZHLC010000500.1:0-3911 GCA_964532545.1 uncultured Leptospiraceae bacterium
GCACGGGCCAGCCCCGCTCTTCTGTACTTTGGCAGAACGCCGACCTTAAAGATTTCTACTTCACCATGGCCTGCACAGCCGGCCACGAAGCCGGCCAAACTGTTCTGGCTGGTGATTAAGTGGCAGAATGAACCAGTTCGTGCCTGGTGGGCCTGCCAGCTCTTTTCAGACCATGGTCTTTCAAAAACGGCCTGGTCTATTTTCATCAAAGAGAGAAGCTTTTCAGCAGACAATGTCATAAGAAATCAAAATAATAATAGAGCTTGCGGCGACTAGACTTCATGGCAGCCTTCAAGGCAGTATATTCACTGTAATTACTGCAGATAATATCACCAGGTTGATCAAGCAGCTCATTCACCTTATTCACCATCATGGTTGTATGCAGGTCAGCATGAAGGTTTTGAAAGAACAGAGAGTACGGTACCGGGGCCTGACGTTTTTCACCGGGGTTGGCCTGCACATGCTCAGGCCGCTCTGCAATAGAGTTTAAATATGGCTGGGGCATAAGCCTGTTTGAAACACTGGCTGGTTGAAACTGATACGCCCGCCTGGGCAAATCAACGATAATTTCGTTATGTAGAAAATAAACCTCACTGGGCAGCGAAAACTCATTGCTGAGGCTCGCCCCCAGAGCAGAATATGCATAGGCCATAAATTCGTTTTCAAAAACAAACGAGACTTTGCGCTGGGTGGCCTCATAGACGGGGCGAATTTCACTCACCGCTGCCGCAAAGTCACCCAGCTGGTAGGTGATGAAGGGCATGGGCAGCGCTTCAGAGAGCACCTTGATATTGGGCCACTTCTTCTGCAATAGCCTGAGAATCTTAACCGCCTGGCGCGGTTTCTCTTTCAGTGCCTCATAATCAGGAATATAAAAAAACTGCTGTGCCTTTGCTTCGGCCAGGGCCATGCGGTCTTTATCGTTGAACTTTCTGGCAATAAGTTCAGTAGTGTTTTGATATAGCGTGTTGAGCTGGTCTTGAGTCTGGCTAATGGCCTGGGCTACATTAGGCGGAACCTTTTTGGCCGAAAACAGGCGGTACCTGAGATAGCTCAGTGAACCCTGTACATCATTCTCATGTTTACAATTCGACTGACACAGACCACAATTGATACACATATAGGGCAACTGCATCTGGGCTTCAGAATCAAGCTGGTCAATATTCAGGTCTTTTTGTGTAAGCAGATTGTGCTCGAAGGCCTGCATTTTAGCAAATGGAGTGTGCAGTTCTGTTTTACTGGCTTCGCTTACCGGGCAGGCAAAACGGCACATGTTCATACAGAAGGTACAGGTTTCAACCTTTGTGGCCAGATCTTCATCTGAGCTGATATAGGCAGGCATGGGCATAGGCTGGTTCTACTGTTTTTCAGGGCAGACAGACAAGCCATTTTTGCAAAAATCATTGAATGACAACTGTAATTGCCGACCATTAAAATAGCCCTGAGAAGAAGTGAGCTTACGGCCACTCTCGCAAAGAATTCAATGAGCATTTCAGCAGGAAAAAAGAAATTGAGATACAGTGAAGCAAACCATTTGGGCAGCTTGTTCGAAAATATCATTTTTGCTGCTGTTATACTGGTTGTTATTCTTGTGCTGCTCGAACATGCTGCAGTCATTGATGCATGGCCCGTAACCAGCAGACAATACCTGGTAATGGCAGACCTTGCCTTTCATTTGTTATTCACCTTTGAATTCGCAGCGCGCCTCGTTATGAGCAGTCGCAACGGCCTTGGTTCACACTACCTGCTGCACCAACAGGGGTGGATAGATTTTCTAACATCAATTCTGCTGTTACTGCTTGAAAGTTTGCCACAGACTCTGGCTTTATTCGAGGTTGTCACATTCAAGGGGCTGGGCATTGGTTTTCTGGTAGTCATTAAAGTTGTGAAGGTCATAAATGTAAACAAAGTTCTGCATTTGCTCGGCATGTTAAAAGCTAATGGCACTGGCAGCATAAAGCATGCAGAGTCTTTCATGGCTAATCGCCATGTCAGAGTAATCGCAACAACTGTAGTAACCACCCTAATCTTGATCTATAGCCTGTTCAACTTCAGTAATTACCTGGGCCTTGAAAAGACTGAGAACACACAGAAAAAGTTCTACAGCCGGGTAATTAAAAATCTTAACACCCTGCAGCAACCCCCGGGCCGCGATGATATAACAACGACTAAAAAGCTGTTTGAAAAACTGCTGTTTGAAACCGGGCCCGACGGCAGCAGAGTCATTCAGATTTACTACAAAAACGAATTAATTCTTTCTAACTACACTCTTGAAGCCCTGCGTCGCCAGTTTCATTTTAAACCTGCGGCCCCGGTAGAAGGCCGCTTCAGAGATATCAATGTTCGTATGATGAGAGATGGCGACTTTATATTATATCTGAATTTCACTTCTCTGCGCATTGAGCAGAGTCGTTTTCAATTAGTGCTGCTTTTACTGGTGTTGGCCGCAGTGGCCTCTCTGATGTTCTTTTATGCCCGCCATTTTGCTTTGACAATCAGCGACCCCATCTATGCCATGAAAGCCGGCCTTGAGGCAGCAGCCAACCCTGACTTTACAGAAGATGAGGTTTTCTTACTGGTAAACAAGTATAACGAAGAGCGCTCTTCGACTGGTTAGACCTGCTCAAGTCGCTTAGCCTCTGCCCGCGCTTTTTCAAAGTCTTTCAGTTCGCGCACAAACTGGTCAATACCCAGCTCTTCAAGCAGGCTCACCTGGCGGTCTTCAAGCACCTCATACTCACGCTTAATCACCTGATATCGGCACCAATTAAACAGTTTCTGCTCTTTAGCGCTTTTTGAACCCCGCTGCGGAAACCTTTGATGTTTATGCAGCCAGTCTTTGACATGCTGGTAGGTCTGATCCCACCTGTACTCGCGGGGATAAAAAGGAAAACCAATCTCTTCCAGGCGGTTGATGCGCTCTTTGCTGAGTTTTTTTCGTTTATAGTCTTTACGAATACCCAGAAACCATACGGCCAGTTTATGCTCTACCGGCTCTTTGCTACGTTGGCTGGGCCAGCGACCGGGGTTATTTTCACGGTATTCTAGCAATAGCTCAAAGTTTTTATTCCAGATATGGTCTTGTACGTTCCAGACAAAGCCAATAGAATTGAGTTTATCACATTTATCAGCAGACAGTTGTTCTTTTTTCTTTTTCAAGCGCTGCACAGCGCACCAGGTATAGAGGCGCTGCGAGTCTTTTTTATTAGGAAAACAGCCGTGCTCAGCCTTGAAGACTTGCAGCTCTTCAAAGGTTTTCTGCCAGTTTTTCTGGTTTTTTTCTGCCCCTTTGCCCATAGGTGTATCTGAAAAAAGTAAAGTAAAATTTTACCCTGGGAAAAATTCCAGGGTAAAAATAAGATGACAAGTGATTTTTTATGTTCGGCCCGAACGGGCCGTTATTTGCTTAATCGAGAAACAATTCGTCGCGCTGTTTAATCAGGCGCCGGGCCTTTTTCTTGGCGAAAATGTTGGCAAGGCGCTGCTTAGGAAACACATCAGCTGAGGTTTCAAGCACGTATTTCAGGTTATCGTCGAAGCACTTCTTGTCTTGATACTGTACACAGTAGGTTTTGGCGTAGAAGTAAGGCACGATCAGAAACTTACGGTCAGTAAAGCCCACAGCAGTTTCAAAGGCTTTCTTCGAGCGCTCGCCGTCGCCACCCAGGGTTTTGGTGCGGCCGCCATAGTAAATGGCCTCAAAAAGATAGGGGCCACCAAAAAAGAATTTTCCATCCCATTTTTTGACCTGCTCCATCATTATTTCAACTTTTGAAATCTGAGAAAAGGCATCGAGGTTTTCGCGGTCGATGTTCATGGCACTTCCCCAGGCAAAGGCAAACCAGAAAACGGGGCCGATATCGTCTTTATCCATCTTGGCCAGCTTCTGCTTGAGCTGCTCGTCGGTAAGC
>CAZHLC010000501.1:0-3877 GCA_964532545.1 uncultured Leptospiraceae bacterium
CTGCTGGCGCTTTTGAATAATTCGATCAAGGTAGTCTTCTTCAAGATCATGAAATGAGAATTTGCTGCGGTTTTCAGCCAGCTTCTTCGAGGGGTCAGTGAGCTCTTTGTTACTGGGAACCAGATGTTCAGGGGGGTTGTCGATACGAAGCTCCATCAGTTTGACGCGCTCATTGAGCAGCCCATTAATCTGCAGCTCAACAGAGATTTTGAGAGCATTGCTGTAGCCCCGATTACGGCCAAGGTTTTCTTCAAGATCACGTAATTCTTGAATATCACGGTCAATAACCTCAAGTCGTTTTAGAACATGTATCAGCTTAACTGGCGACATACGTGTGGTTTTGTGTGTTTATATAGGTGCGTCAAGTGTTTTTCAACAGGTTTTAAGCCAAGATTTAAGCATTGTAAATAAGTTAGAAAATTGCTGGCAGCGAGCAAAGCGAGCGTTTAGCAGAGAATTTGCGCAGCAAAGTCGGGCGCCAGCTTAGCCTTTCAACACAAACCGCACAAAGGCATCGAGCGCCGACACAAAAGAAGGCCCCACCAGTACCACCATGCTTACAGCGCTCACAAAGAAAAGCATACTGATCAGCGGGTGTACATGCTTGCTCATCTTCACGGGGCTATTTTCATCAAGCAGCACTTTGCAGAGAAAGTCAGCGAGTTTTGAATGTTCGCGCATGTCGGGGGCCCTGAGAAAAACCAGCCCAAGAAGTACGATGAGCAGAATGCCATTGATTTTGGCAGCCTCTATTAAAACCGCCTGCAGCAATTGATAGAGGCTTTTTTCTTGCGTCGCGGCCACATGGTTGAGCAGCAGGGCTATGGCAGCCGTCAGCAGAAGAGAACAGCATGCCAGTAAAAGGGTTCGAACCAGCCGTTTGGTGAAGACTTTCAAGACGAGACTGAATACTGAAGGGCTTTCGCAAAACCCAGCATTTTTTGCTAAATTAGCCCCTAAGCCAATTGTTTTGTATAATGAAGCCGAATGAAGTTCTGCAGCCAGTGTGGCAAAGACGACCTGCGCGAAGAGATTCCTGAGGGTGATAACCGGCCCCGCATTGTCTGCGGCTACTGTGGTGCTATTCACTATTTTAACCCCAAAATAGTGGCTGGCTGCATACCTGTCTGGCCTGAAGATAATCGTATTCTCATCTGCAAGCGGGCCATTGAACCAAGAAGGGGATGGTGGACTATTCCTGCGGGTTTTCTCGAAAATGGTGAGAGTGTCGAAGAGGGCGCGGCCCGCGAGACTTTAGAAGAGGCCAACGCCCGGGTAAAAATCAATCGCCTGCATACTGTGTTCAGCATTCCCCATATCAATCAGGTCTATATGGTTTATGTAGGAACCCTTCTTGATCTCAATTTCTCGGCCGGTGAAGAATCGCTTGAATGCAAGTTGATCGATGTGGCAGACATTCCCTGGCCCGAGATCGCTTTCTCGAGTATTGACTATACGCTGCGCCGCTACGTCGAAGATTTGAAAACAGGCAACGAGATTACCCATTTGCATTCACGACCCGCCGATGCTGAGCGATTGAAGGGGTAATGGTTTAAACCGCGAAGGGCAAGGCCATTAAGGTTTTATCAATGAGCCCGCGTGATGGCGTTTGGTTAGTACTTCAGCAATGGTAGCCACATAGATTTCACAACATCATAAATCCAAATAATAGCTGAAGCTTTGCGGCCTTAGGGACACTTGCGGTGAACACTTAACATATTAATAGCTTATTTCTTGACATGCCCAATAGTTCAAACTATCTTACAATAGGTTCGGAGGATGGGTTTTCTACAAGAGGTAAAACATGAATGAAGACCGTTTAGAGAGAATGCTCAAAAGTATACGTGAGCAGAGCAATGAGAACCATCGTAACACCCAAAGCCTATTAAAAGAAATGCATAACTATCACCAGAGATGGGTTGAGGGCCTGCACCAGCAAAATGCCATGATAACCCAGATGATTGAGCGTCATCACCAAGAAAACCTCGTGCAACAGAAGCGCACCAATGACATACTTGAGCGCCTGGTCAAGCCGTCTGATAACTAAACCACAGAGGCTACCCGCTTGAGTTTGAGCCGCAAAGGCCACAAAGACCGCTAAGATCTATTAAAGTGCCCGCGTTATGGCGTTTGGTTAGTACTTCAGCAATGGTAGCCACATAGATTTCACAACATCATAAATCCAAATAATAGCTGAAGCTTTGCGCCCTTAGCGGCCTTTGCGGTTAACCCTCAAACACTCGCGCTCAATTAAATTGCGCCCGAACTTCTTCAATCGAAGACTTAAGGCAAAAGACAACTACATGATCGCCGGCGAGAAGCTCGCTTTTGCCATCGGGTATGATGATCTCTTCTTGAATACTCAGGAAATTGCGCCCCTTTCGGTGCCCCTATCAAAAGGGTACTGCCCACCATGAGACTGATAACACATTATGCAGAGTCGAGCCTGCCCCGAGCCCGCCGAGGGGTTCAAGCAGAAAATAGTGGTTGATCCCGAGCCATGGGCTTAAATTTAATTACGGGGGCAACAGCACCCTGGTACTTAATGTTGAGCGAGCTGTTCTATGGCTCGACTACTCTGCGCACGCCGAAACAGCATACCCAGCGCCGCGTTGAACTGGCAACTGGTGAAGAGTGCGTTGCCAGCCGCAGGCTGATGGTCGACACCAACCTGTCGAGGCCCCTTCCCAGGTAGGCTTGCGATTAAGTATGTGATTACTCGAAACTCTGCATGAGAATGGTATTAAGTATGTGGGCCTGAATTTCTAAGCCTGCAACTTCGCCATTCGGGGTGAGGTGAATATCGCGAGCTACACCGGCAGCGTAGTAGATGCCAGTTAACAAGATCATATTTTCAAAGGGGTCATTGTCTGCCCCAAATTCGCCCTCTTCAGCAGTGGCCATATCACGAAACGAAAAAAACCGAAAAACAAAGGCACTGCAGACATAGTTGATCTTCATAAAACCCTCTTTATCAATGGGTATGGTCACACTGCGCTTTGAATTGGGTTTCATCATTCGATCAGGTAATTGGTCTGCCGGGCCAATGCGAATCTTACCCCGGGGAATATTTCTTATTTGAACGTACTCGCCCAGTTTTACTTGTATATCTTTTACTGGGTCAACGTTGTAGTAGCGGGCCGCCAAAAGTAATGCGATTGAGGGGTAGAACTTTTGCTTTGAGACAATAACCAGCGGGGCATGGGTGAGCACCCCATCAGCATGCTTTCTAATGTTTGCATAGCCCAAAGAGACCACCTTTGAGATTGGTAAAATAGGGGGTTCAGCATGATTAACCCACTCAGCCCGAAAGTCATGCTCAGAGGGTATAACGTCTTGAAGAAGATGCCGCTCAAGTGCCTTAGATCGCAATGAATAGTCAGAGGGTGGTGCCATAGGGCGATGGGTAGAAAAAGCATAAGATGTAAAAACATTTGAGGCAGCTTTGAAATCATCAGATAAGAGTCGGCGATTTTTCTCAATTTCTTGGCTTGAGATCACGAATTTTAACTTTTTCTTTGCACCAGTTGCTGCAAAGGCCTCAACCTTTTCGTTAAACTTTTTGAGATAGTCTTTAATGCCATAGTTGTTTTTGGCAGGGTTTTGAAAGAAAATATCGAAAAAAAGTGCCGAATATTTAGACCCTTTCAGCGCCCGGGCCAGGTTGCCGTAGGTCGACCAGCTGAACGGCCAGCCGAGATATTGATTGATAGAGCTGTTATCGATGCCAATGATTGCAATGGCAGGGTGGGCATTCTTATGGGGCTGAACCAAATCAATGGCTCGATTCACATCAAGGTTCTTACAGCCATCACCCCCATTCAGAGAAAAAATCATGGCTGGCCCAAGAGAGAACAGCCCAATCAAAGAGAAGAAA
>CAZHLC010000502.1:0-3852 GCA_964532545.1 uncultured Leptospiraceae bacterium
AGGTGTGCTGGGTTGTGCCACCAAGAGTGGCGTTGGCGCTGATTGAAGACAGATCAACAATCACCGTCTCGGCACTTTCGTTATCACTGTCATTGTTAATAGCCAGAGAGATGTTTGCAGAAGAGGCGCCGGCTGCGATAGTCAATGTGCCCGAATTGAGAGTATAGTCTGTGCCACCACCTGTAGCGGTGCTGAGCCGTTGACAGCGTAGTTGATGGTTACATTTGAAGCATTGGTAGTTGACAGGTTTACATTGATGTTTACCGGGCTGGTGGCCTCAGAGCCATTGGCGCTGGCCGAGGTAAAGTTCAGTGTGCTGGTATCATCATCAGTAATGGTATAAGTATGGGTGGTTGTGCCGCCTATTGCTGCGTTAGCACTGACATTAGAAAGTTCTAAAACAATCGTCTCATCAGTTTCATCAATGCTGTCTGAATTTATGGCTGCTGATATATCAGCAGAGGTGCTGCCAGCCGCAATAGTCAGAGTGCCGGCGCCTAAAGTATAATCTGTGCCAGAGCCGCTTGCGGTCGAACTGCCAAGAATAGCATAATCAACTGTTACATTAGAGGCATTGGCGGTGCTGAGACCAACGCTGATATTCGCCGGGCTGCTAGCCTCACCGCCGCTTGAAGTTGCAGCGGTAAAATTCAGGGTAGAGGTATCGTCGTCAGTTATGGTATACGTGTGATTGGTCGTAGCGCCAAAAGTTGCATTGGCCACATTAGATAATTCTAAAACCAGGGTTTCATTGGTTTCATCAATGGTGTCGTTGTTGATCGGGGCCGAAATTGTACCCGTGCTGCTGCCTGCAGTAATCGTTAGTGTACCGTTTGCCAGAGTATAGTCAGTACCACTGCCCGTGGCCGTTGAGCTGCCAAGCACGTCATAATCGACCGTAATATTTTGAAAACTCGGGGTCGATAACGAAACAGTGATATCAGCTGGTGTACTTGCTTCTGCGGCCCCAGATGTGGCTGCGGTAAAACTCAGGGTTGCGGTATCATCGTCATTGATGGTATAAGTATGTGAAGTCGTGGCACCCAGAGTACCATTGGCGCTGATATTCGATAGCTCAACGATCATAGTCTCATCGGCTTCATCAAGAGAATCATTATTGATGGTAGCGCTGATATTTGCCGTAGTGCTGCCCGCTGCGATGGTCAGAGTGCCACTGGCCAGAGTATAGTCAGTGCCGCTGCCTGTGGCGGTTGAGGCCGCAGCAATCGCATAGTCGATAGTGACAGCTGAGGCATTGGTGGTCGAGATATTGACCCCTATTGTGGCCGGTGAAACAGATTCGGCAGCATTTGAAGAACCTGCCGTAAAGTTGAGGGTACTGGTGTCATCATCATTGATGGTATAGGTATGACTGGTAGTAGCCCCCAGACTGGCATTGGCACTGATACCCGAAATCTCTACGATCAGAGTTTCATTGGTTTCATCAATAGTATCGTTGTTGATTACTGCCGAAATCGAGCCGGTAGTATTACCCGCCGGTATGGTGAGAGTTCCGCCGGCGAGCGTATAGTCAGTACCTGAACCCGTGGCCGTTGAAGCTGCCGCAACCGCATAATTGACCGTTACATTGCTGGCATTGGCTGACGAGAGGCTGACATCAAGGGTTGCCGGGGTTGCGCTTTCGGCCCCGTTCGATGAGCCGGCCGTAAACTGCAGAGTTGAAGTATCGTTATCATTAATGGTGTAAGTATGACTGGTGGTAGTGCCAATGGCTGAATTGGCGCTCACATTTGAAAGCTCAAGCACAATGGTTTCATCGGTTTCATCAAGGTTATCGTCATTGATAGCAGCCGAAATGCTGCCCGTGGTGTTTCCGGCAAGAATTGTCAGAGTGCCGTTGGCCAGAGTATAGTCAGTACCGCTGCCACTAGCAGTTGAACTACCCAGTACTGAGAAATCAACGGTTACGTTGGCCCCGTTGGCATTCGTCATGCTGACAGCAATGGTGGCTGGGGTGGCGCTCTCAGCACCATTTGATGAACCAGAGGTGAAGTTTACCTGACTGGTATCATTATCATTAATGGTGTATGTGTAGGTTGTGGTGGTACCAATGGTGGCGACCCCATTAACATTAGAAAGCTCAACTACGATGGTTTCGTTACTCTCATCGACGCTGTCATCATTTATAGCAATAGAAACATTACCGTTTGATGAACCCGCCCCGATTGTCAGAGTACCATTAGCGAGTGTATAGTCAGTACCAGAACCTGTAGCCGTTGACGCCCCGGTAACCGCATAATCAACCGTAACTGCGGCGGCATTCTGGGTGCTCAAATTCACCGTCAGATTCACCGGTGTGGTGCTTTCAGCAGCATTTGAACTTGAACCGGTAAAGTTTACCTGAGTGCTATCGTCATCATTGATGGTATAGGTGTGTACATTGGTGCCACCCAGGGTTGCGTTGGCGCTTATGCCGGCGAGAGTTACAATAAAGGTCTCATTGGCATTTTCATCGATTGTGTCATTGTTTACACTGGCGCTGATTGAGCCCGTGGTATTGCCTGCGGCAATGGTGAGGGTACCGGCCGCCAGGGTATAATCAGTACCGCTGCCGGTAGCCGTGCCGCCGGTGACACTGTAATTGACAGTGACAGCTGATGCATTTGCGGTCGAGAGCGAAACAGCCAAAGAAGGTGCAGTAACGCTTTCGGCCCCATTTGATGAAGCCGCCGTAAAATTCAGGGTTGAGGTATCGTCATCATTAATGGTATAAGTATGGCTGGTAGTAGCCCCCAGAGTGCCATTGACCGGGCCGGCCAGTTCAATAATAACTGTTTCATTGGTTTCATCTATGGTGTCATTGTTTATGGTGGCCGAAATGGTACCTGTAGTATTACCGGCGCTTATGGTCAACGTGCCAGCGGCCAGAGTATAATCAGTACCAGAACCTGTGGCCGTTGAAGCTGCAGCCACAGAATAATTCACGGTGACGTTTGATGATGGCGCAGCTGAAAGTGAAACATTGACTGTGGCCGGGCTGCTTGATTCGGCCCCGCTCGATGAGCCTGCTGTGAAATTTATGGTGGGGTTTTCATCATCAATTATTGTGTATGTATGGCTGGTGTTGGCGCCCAGTAAAGAACCGGCGCTGGGGTTCGACAACTCAACAATCAAGGTTTCATTGCCCTCGGTCGTACCATCGTTATTAATTACCGCAGAGATATTGGCGGTAGTATTACCCGGCGTGATTGTGAGAGTACCGGCCGAAAGAGTATAATCAGTGCCCCCGCCTGTGGCGGTTGAGGCGGCTGCGATTGAATAATCTACAGTTACGTTTGAGGTATTGGTGTTATCAAGTTCGACCTGCAGGTTGGCCGGGCTGGTGGCCTCAGAGGCACTTGAAGAGGTTGCGGTAAACTGAATAGTCGAGGTGTCATTGTCATTGATGGTATAAGTATGGTTTGTGGTGGTGCCAATGGTAGCCGCAGCACTTACGTTTGATAACTCAAGAATAATAGTTTCATTGGCCTCAGCACCTGTATCATTGTTAATAACCGCTGATATATTGGCAGTGGTGTTTCCAGCTGAAATGGTTAAAGTGCCATTAGCCAGGGTATAATCAGTGCCAGTGCCCGTGGCTGTACCGCCAACGACCGCATAATCGACGGTTACATTGGCTGCATTGGCCGAACCCAGAGTTACCGCAATATTAGCCGGGGTTGTGGCCTCGCTGCCACTTGAGCTGGCCGCCGTAAACTCGACGGTTGAGCTGTCATTCTCATTGATTGTATAAACATGACTGGTGGTGGCGCCCAAGGTGGCATTTGCGCTGATACCCGAAAGCTCAACCACAATGGTTTCATCAGCATTTTCATCAAGGTTATCGTCTAC
>CAZHLC010000503.1:0-3848 GCA_964532545.1 uncultured Leptospiraceae bacterium
GGCAGGGAATTTTGTTTCCGCTTTTTTACAGCTACAGCTCAAAACAAGAATACGCTGACGTACGCTATAGCGAAAAGAAAACCAGCCTGCTGTACCCACTGTTTGGTCAGACTACGGTTGATAACCGCATGAAAAGCAGCAGTGACATCAGGTACTACCTCTATGCCCAGCCCCTGTTCTATTTTCAGCGCAGCAGATTTACAAATATCTACCGCTCTGGCACTGACCACACCATGCACCTGCTGCTACTTTACTGGTACTTCGGGCACGATAGCAGAGCAGGTAAACAGAACAGAAACACAGACTCTTTTCAGATGTTTGTTCCTGTCTATTTTCGTAACCGCGAAAACAGCGTAGACAAAAACCGCAACCTCAGCAGTGGTTTCGACTTTCTGCTGCCTATCTGGTTTGATTTTCGCCGTAAGAGCCAGACAAGTAATTATACATCAAGCAGCAGCCTTGATGTGTTGCTGCCCCTGTGGTTTCTGCGCAATAAAAAGCACCTAACATCGAAACGGCAGCGAGAAAGCAAACAGCAGGTAATTTTTCCCTTCTATTGGAACTTCTACAACCTCTACAGCCGCAATGATAAAGTAGATGAAAGTGAATCAGGCTCACGTTATATTCTGCCCCTGTATTTTTCTTCATGGCGTGACAGCAGACGCGAGAACTCACTGCGAACCAGGCGAACCAACGGCTGGTTATACCCCCTGCTGCAGTTCAAACGCAACTATACAGACAATAAACTGACCCTGCGCGAAGACTGGTACCTGTGGCCGATTCTGGGCTTCACAAACAGGCCCGGTAAACCCCATTATCGCAGCTGGCGTTTGTTTGCCCCCTTGCTGGGCGGCAATTCAAGAACCAGTGAAAAAGAGAAATACAGTAATGTGTACTGGCTGTGGCCTCTGGGTGATTACGAGCATGTAAAAAGAGCCGACTATGAGCGCAGTCGCTGGCTGATGTACATACCATTGATCTATATCAAAAACCGCCGATCGCAGCAGAGCAGCAGCCGCAGCCGGGTAATCTTTCCCATATATTGGAGCTTTTCAAATAAGTCACCAAAATACGAAAGTTTCACCAATTCGTTTCTGCCGTTGTATTATTATTCGACAAACAGTTATGATGATAGCACGCTACTGACTCTGCCTTTCTTTTATTTCTCAGACAAGACTGAGACCTCATTCTATTTTACCTGGCCGCTGGTTGCCTATGAGCACCCAAAAAAACTGCCTGGCTATGACCTGCGAATCTTATGGCGACTGGCCCGCTTCAGACACTACCAGAAAAACCCCACCGAAGACCGTATAGACTACAATCTATTATTCATCTTTATTGATTATGATAAGATTATGCCAAAGGCCGGGGGCTATCAGGTGGCCTTCAAAACCCTGGGTATCAAATGGCACAGTCGCTATTTGAAAGACCAGACCTATACGAACTCGACCCTGTTTCTTTACGGCTATGAAAAACAAAAGCTGCCCGACTACTACTACCAGAGTCTTGGCCTGTTTCAATTTGGGCTGCTCTATAATTATACCGATGAGATTACCAGTGAAAAAAAGGTTACCAGCCATTCATTTCTCAAGGGCCTATACGAACACCGCCATGAAGAAACCAGCCAGGGTCAGCGCACTACTCACCGCTTTCTCTGGTTTATCAAAATCTGATTTTTTTGACCATATGCCACTGCTCAACAGGGCCATTGGTTGAACAGAGGGCCAACCCCGAAAAACAAACCTGCGCCGGTAACCGCTGGCCTTCTAGAAGCTGCCAGGCCTTTTTGCGGTCTTCACCATAATATAAACTCACATGTGGCATGAAAGGGGCCGCCCCCTCTTTACTGTATTGCTGCTGTAGCTTCAAGAGTGCTTCGTTTCTCTCAAATAATAGATAGAGGCTCTGAAAATAGCTCTCACCCATTGTAACGTTTTTAACTCTGAGATTACCAAGCTGCCCTGCCGCAGCAGCAATCTTTTCTAAGGGCAGCTCAATTTCAATCGGCCCCAGTGAACCCAGCAATGTCATGTGGGGTGTAAACTCGCTGGCGTTAAGCTGCCGGGCCAGCCCACTGATTACTGAATGCAGCTCTGCATTTTCTGGCTCGGCCAGCATTAACCACAGCGAATATTTAGACATATTTTTTTATTAGGGCTGCGAACATCTCAGGGCAGGCCCAGTGGGTGTTATGACCAGCCGACAGCTCTTCAAGGCTGGCCCGCCCTGAGATCTTATGATAGTGGCGCATGAGTTCTTTATACTTACGGTCTTGTTTGCCATAAATGTAGACCAGGGGGCTGGTTATGCTACCCAGCTTAGCTTCAAAGCCTGGCTGATTAGCAACGCTGAGCCCCGGTAGAACCTTTGCAAGGCCGGCTGCATTATTTGTAGATCTGCGCTGCAATAATTCTAAGCGCAGAGCTTCACTCAGCTCAGCAAACACCGACTGCTGGTACCAGAGTTCAAGAAACTCAGCAAAGGGTAGCTCGCTCAGCCTGTTCAGCCATAGCTCATCACTGGCTTTACGGGCAGCTCTTTCTGCCTGCGAAGTTAAACCTGCTGAGGCCGACTCAATAAACCAGGTTGTCTGCAGCCTGTTTTGACAGGCCATGGCCAGAGCAAGCCTGCCACCCATTGAATAGCCAACCACCCCGGCTACCTGGTGCTCAGTGGCAAAAGTAAGCAGGTACTCTGTCAGGTTTTCAAAAAAGTTCAAATCTTCGATTACCTCAAGTGACTGCCCATGGCCGGGCAGATCAACGGTGATGCAGGTAAACCCCGCAAGGCGGCTGGTTACTTCAGACCAGTCAGCCCCACTGCCCAGAAAGCCATGTAAGAAAAGCAGCGCTGGGCCGTGGCCCTGCTTATGATAGTAAAGATCTCTGGCCAGCTTTAACCCTTTTGAAAAACTTTCAGTTCGTTATATTGTTTGCGATACATACGGCTGAAACCGTTAAAATAGTAGTACCCATTTTCGCGGGTAAGTATCAACATCGATACGTATGTGTTATTCTCGCAGACATGAACGATATAATACTTCTCACCGTTCTGCTCTTTAAGACGCACCTCACCAGGTTTCGGGTTGTCACAAAGACGTTTTTTAATCTCACCCAGCATCAACCCTATTCGAAAGCGCTGGGCGCCATCGATGCGACCAAAGCGTTTACGGTTATATTTATTAAACATGTGGGCAAAGCTCATGGGCTCTTCACGCTTTACAGCTTTCAGAATCTCATCAGCAGCCTTAAGAGGGTCTTTGATCTGGCGCGGTTTATAATCGAAGAAAACACAGGCAGCAAAAGAGAGCAGCATGGCGGCAGTGATCACCTGGGCCTTCATAAAGCAGATTTTTTCAGCCCCGGGGCTTGTCAATTATATGGTCGCTGGCAGGTGTCAAAGTTTATTTTGGGATATATTAATGGCGCAAGAAAGAGTTACCGCTTCATTCATTACGGTTTTACGCATAGTAAATCGCTACCGTGGCCGCAACTCACTGTGGTTTCTAGTCAAATGGGTGGTAATCAAGCGGCCTAAACCCGACATGTCAAAGTTAAACATTCCCCTGTTTCTTGAGATACTGGGGCACTGGCATAAAGATTCACACAGTCTCTGGTGCATCTATGTGGGCCTCAAAGCCGAAATACCCCCATACAAGGCCCTGGCCGCCGCAGCCGAAATCGAAGCTGCGGCCCGCAAAGAAACCGAAGAGCGCAGGCAGAAGCAGCAGTTACTACTGCCACAGAAATCGAACAAGCGGAAAGAGAGCAAAAGCTTTCAGTTATTGTCGCCGAACAAGAAGCAGCACAACGTCGAATCAACGATCAAAATGTTGTGGAATTAGAAGT
>CAZHLC010000504.1:0-3846 GCA_964532545.1 uncultured Leptospiraceae bacterium
AAAAGCCCTATAAGCTGAAGAAGTATGGCGGTACCTACCAGTATATTGGCTCGAAAAAAAAGAAACAAGATACCCTGATCAAGTTCGAATATTTCAGGCCTAAAACTCAAGAACTCAGCAAAGAGCTTGATGCCCGTATTAACATTGATAAAAAGAAATTCAAATTCTACAACATTGCCAAAGCAAACCCGGCTAAACTACAAAAGCCCTTCAAGGCAGTATTTCGCACCACCATACTTTCACCAGCAAGAAGCAAACAGAAGTTTATCGGTGTTCACTTCATCATCAGCGACCAGGTTAATCTCTACTATCTGCAGGTCATTGTGGCCAGCAAAGACCTGCTTAAACCTGTGCTCGATGGTGACTTGAAGGTTTTCTTTGAGTCACTCAAGTATGTGATACCTACTGTTAAACCAGAGCGCCTTGGTCGCATGAAACGCCACAAACCATTCGGCTTTACCCTTGATATACCCCGGGGCTGGAAATTCGACGACAGCTATGACCCCTGGTATTCGTTCGGTCTGAAGACTTCAGTTCGCAAAATCAGTCGTAAACATGAATTTAAAATGCTGGTGGCCCCACAGCCCGGCCAGGTTGAAGACCCTGCAGCCTACCTGCGCGCCTGGGTAACTACGGTACTATACAGCTACTATAACAAGAAAAAGGCCCAGTCTTTTCAGCCCTTCTATTTTCAAAACTTTAAAACCAGAGACGGGGCTGAAGGCGCCACCTTCAAGGTTACCCATTATAAGAACCGTCGTTTTCATTCGCACCTGGGCGGGCACATTGTGGTGCGCAAGGGTTCGGTGGTGCTCACCGGGGCCCCCATGACCTACGATTATATTTCTAAGAAGAAGCATACCATTGCTTCACGCACCTATGATCGGCTTCTGCTCAATCTGCGCACCATGGCCATCAATACTAAAATCACCAAAAAGACCAAAAGGTTTACGAAATACGAGAAGTTTCTGATCAAACAGAAATCATACGGCTACCGTTACACTGTGAACATTTCAAATTTCGGAACCTCTTTTTTCAGCGAAAAACTTTTTTCATGGAAGTTTCACCCAGACAACACCTGCGAACGCAAGGTTGACGGCTTCGCTACCGCCACCTCTGATGTGGGCCTTAATTATGACAATAATCCATACACTGGCAGCATGGTTTCAAGTTATCTCACCAGTAAAAAAGGTTTCAAAAGAACCAAGTGCGCTGTCTATGGCACCAGCGCCAGAGACCTGTGGATACTGGTAACCCCAGAAAAGGGCCTACCTTTTTATTACAAATTCGCCCCCAACAAGCGCGGCAAATTCGGTATCTTTAAAACCAGCGGGGTGGCCATCGAAGACCGCATTGAAGGAAAGTATTCCCGGGGTAATGGCTACAAAGTGTATGAAAAATGGTAAGCTGCTAACACCAGGCCGCGGTGTCGCACCCGGGCTGAATCATTTATTGCTCTCAGTGAGCCCAAACTGAAAAAATAAATACCCGAAAAAAGCTGATTTCTGAAAAAATTTGGCGCATAAATACGCCCCTCTGGCTCTTGAAAGATAGAACACCAAAACCGGAGGCCTTTCATGATTTTACGCTTTCTATATTATACCCTGGTATTAGCTGCAACCCTGACTATGCTGCACTGCCCTTCTGAAAAGAAGGTAGCCGACCCGCTTGCCGCACCCGGGGCTTTTAACAAAGTAGTGGTTGAAGCTACCTATAGTCGCGTGGGTGGCAGCGGCGAAGAATTCAGAAGCAGCTATTCACCGGGCCCGGGTCAATACTGGTTTGCCGGTCACAAAGGCATTATTCTGTTCTTTGACGGAACTTCTTTCTCTGAACAACAGTCTTCAACCACAGAAAAACTCAACGCCATTAACGGCCTTGACCATGAGAACATCTGGGCCGTAGGCTATAACGGAACCATTCTCTACTACAATGGCTTAGAATGGCAGGCTCAGAACTCGGGCACCAGCCAGACTCTGTGGGCCATCTGGGCTGCAGACGCTGCAAATGTCTGGGCCGTAGGCGATGGCGGTACCATCTTACACTACAATGGCACCAGCTGGTCAGCTCAGAGCTCACCTGCAAGTTCACAGCTTATGGGTATATCGGGCCTGAGCTCAAACAGCATATATGCTGCAGGTACCTCTGGCACATTGCTCTATTACAATGGCAGCAGCTGGGCCACCCAGGCCTCGCCTACTTCATCTGGTTTCACCGGTATCACGGCTTATGATTCTAACAATGTCTATGCCAGCGCAGGCACCCAAATATACCACTACAATGGTTCAGTGTGGAACTCTGGCACAACTGCAATCAGCGGTGATTACCCCATACATATGTCTGTGCTGAGCCCCTCAAACATCTGGGCCGTAGGCATTCTGGGTAAGGTGGCCCACTATGATGGCAGCAGCTGGTCAACCACCACCATACCGCTATCAGGCGCTGGCAACTACTTCTATGCTGTCTCGGCCAACTCAGCTTCAGAAGCCTATATCGCAGGAGCCTTTGGTACCATAATCAAATATAACGGCGCAGGCTGGAACGTTCTCGCCCGGGGCACCTCATATGACATTCATGCAGCCTGGGGTGCAGATAAAAACCAGATGTGGGCCGTAGGTGTGGGTGGCGTTATTCTTCAATGGCAGGGTACCGCCTGGCAGAGACACGCACTCTGGCCTGGTGGTAACACCCTGCTGGCCATGATGGGTTTTGCTGCAGACGATATCTATGTGGCCGGTGTAACGGGTAAGATTCTGCACTACGACGGCAGCAACTGGTCAGAACAAGCTGCAGGCACAGGGCAAGATCTTGGTGGTGTCTGGGGGCCAGATGCCGGCAATATTTTTATGGCAGGCGATGGCGGCACCATTCTCTATTCAAATGGTAGCGGCAGTTGGGTCAGTCAAACCTCGAATACCACTGCTGATTTGACCGCCATTGATGGCACTGATCTTTCAAACATCTGGGCCGTAGGCCTTGGTGGCGAAATTATGTATTACAATGGTACAACCTGGGCCAAACAGGTTACTGGTATTATTACCGACCTTCATGCAGTTAAGGCTCTTACCCCCGATAACGTATGGGCCGTGGGCGCAAACGGTGTGGTACTGCACTACAACGGCTCTGCATGGCATCAGATATCCACCTCAACCACCCAGACCCTGCGGGGTATCTGGGCCTATAACGAAGATAATCTGATTATCGTAGGCCATGGTGGTACCATCTTAAGCTTTGACGGGTCATCTTTGAAACAGGTTAACCTGGGCTTCACTGACAACTTCACACTCAGCAGCCTCTCTGGCCTTGATAATCTCTGGCTCATGGGCACCGATGGCAGCATATGGAAGGGTGAGGCGAAATTAATTGAAAAATAACTTCTTACTATCAGGGGCCAGGTAGGCCCCTGAATTTCTTTTGCCCGAATTAACGCTTTTATCAGTCTGCTGGCATGCAGAAAATTATTTATACATTGGCTCGAGAATATAAGGTACGCTGCATGCAGACCGGTAAAAGCGCCTGTTCAAACCGACGAAACAATAGAGTCTGCCAAACAGGCAGAAACCTATGTTTAAAAGAAAACTAATCGGCTGGGTCATCGCAATCATTGTATTACTGGTGCGCGCAACCTGCCGGGTAAAATACCATGACGACCCCCGGCCAGGGTTGAAAAAACAGAAAAAGAGTTATATCTATTGTATTCTGCACGGGCAGCAGTTGGCCGCTGTTATGGGGCGCGAGAGAAAAACCGGTGCCATGGTTTCACGCTCGGCCGATGGTGAGATTCTAGTACCCTCGCTGATCATTCGCGGGGTCAAAGCCTTCAGAGGTTCATCAAACAAAGGTGGC
>CAZHLC010000505.1:0-3844 GCA_964532545.1 uncultured Leptospiraceae bacterium
CTATGCTCTGCGCAAGAATCTGCGTTTTCTTGAAAGGTTTAACGAAAAAGCAGTTAAACTTGAACTTTCAGAAATGCAACGCGATGGTATTCGCGACTCGGTGCTGAACCAGGCTGAACCGGTTGAGCGCCTGAAACTCAAGTATCAGGTGCTCGATTTATTTGGCTGGGCTTCAACTGCAAAGATTGTCAGACGCTCGGCTGTAGGGCTGGCTCTGTCAATGGTGCTGGTGGTATTTTATATTTCTTTAATTAATACAGACGCCAATATGGCCAGAAACAGCTTTAATCTGATTTCTTATGAAGCCGGGCTGCATAAGGTGCAGGCACAGCCAAGCTCGAAGGGCTTCTTACCGCGAACCCTGGGCCAGTTATTTGACCCGTCTATTGGGCACGATATTGTTGTGAAAAACCAGCAAAAGAAAACTTTTCGTTTAGCTAATCTGCATGCCTCTGGTTCTCAGTACATCACGGCCTCAGCAGATTCATCGGCTCAAATCAAGTTCGATGGTGCACAGTATGTGGTGCAGGTAAACAAGGGTAACTTCTATTACTTCGGCAAAGGCGGCGATAGAATCTCATTTGAAAGAAATGGGGTTAAAGCTGTTCTGAAAGGTACCCGTGTTCATTTTAAAGAAGCAGGTAAGGCCTGGCAGATTATGGTCACTGAAGGCCAGGTCGAAGTCAGCTATAATGGCAAAACCCAACTGGTGAAGTTTGGCGAAAAACTGAATACGGCCGGCACTTCCGTTGAAAAAATTTCTGCAGCTGAAATGAGAACACTTGATCAAACTCACAGGCAGACAATTGGCACAATTCAAACAGCACTGGGCTCAACTGAAAAACCAGCTGAGCTGGCCGCCCTGAGTCAGGTAAGAGCCTCAATTTTTAAAGCGAGCCGCAAAACTCAGAAGAGGGCTGCCCGTCAGGTGAAAACCACTGAAGTGCCCGTCGAAACAAAAAGCGGCAGCAACAAGCTTGCCAGCTTAATCAGGGCTAATAAGGGTAAAGAGCTCAGAGTCAAGATATTCATCGAAGGTGGTACCCAGGTTACAGGCCGGGTTGTGAGCCTGCAGAATGATGGCGAGCTGGTACTGGCCACTGTGTTTGGTAAGTACAAAACCAGATTATCAAAAGTTGTGCGCTTCAATCGCCTGAATTAATCAGAAATTCTTTATCGAAGTAATCTTGCCCTTACTCAGTTCAATTCTGTAGTTGCCTGGTGCCAGTTTCATCTTCTGCATCAGCTCATTGCCATAGATAAACTTCTTGTTCTGCTTGAAACGCCGATTGTACCAGAAGCCGGGAATATACCATTTTTTCTTACGGGTATCGATAACGCGCCAGGCAAAGACCTGTGGCTTCTGCAGGCTCTTTAAAGCGGCTGCCTCACCGGCCACAAAAATCAGAGCTGTTTCTTTTTCTCTGAAAAGATAGGTGCTGAATTTATTACCGGTCACATCTTCAACCACCATGGGGGGCAGCGACCTGCCCACCAGGGCGTTGCTGTCTTTCAGATAGTTTTTGCTGCCTGCGCAGCCTGTGAGTGCGGTGATCAGTAGAATCAGAGAAAAATATCGCATAAAGTAGCTACCCTGTGCTGTGTTCACATTGTCAAGGCATGGTTAATTCTCTTGACAGACCAAGAAAAAGCCGAAATTGGAAATAGTGGTCGAAGAAGCTCTTAAAGGTCAAATTGGGCAGGCTGTTGAGAAAGAGCAGCCAATCAGAGTAAAGCTCTATGCTCTGTTGTCAAAGTCTGAAGAAGAGCTGAACTATATTGTTACAGCCATTCTTGATAAATACCAAAAAGAGCATTATCTGGGGGCCCTCTATACGGCTGTAAAAGAGCTCGCGCTTAATGGGGCCAAGGCCAATATCAAACGTATTCTTTTTGAAGAGCAGGGTATTGACCTTGATGATGATCAAGACTACCAGAAAGGTATGGCCCTGTTTCGCCAGAAGCTCAGCGAACAGTGGATCTTTGAATACGCCAACAAGGCCAAAGATGTGAATCTTTATGTTGAAGTTATCTTCAACTTTAACGAAGATCGTATTGTGGTTGAAGTCAAAAACAATTGTGCCCTTTCGAAAAAAGAAGACAGGCGAATTCGTGAGAAGTTCAAAAGTGGCAGCCAGTTTGATAACATCGCCGAGTTCTACCTCAGCACGCAAGATAACACCGAAGGGGCCGGCATGGGTATCACCCTGATTCTTATGCTGCTTAAAGCCGAGGGCATTGACCCCCACCTTTTTACCATACAATCAGATTACCGCAATTATACGATTGCCAAGCTTGAATTTCCCCTGAAAGAAGAGCACAAGACCGGCCGCCAGCGCTTTGAAGAAGAACAAAAAGCCTGATTCAACTTTATTTAATGGGCAGCGTTTTCGCAGGCAGGGTCTTGACAAACCCCGAAAATGTGCAATGAATGAGACTGCATGGTGAAGCCATACCTCTGAGCGATTTCATCTTTCATCTTTTCAAGGGCCTCGTCGGCAAATTCGATAATTTTACCACATTTGTTGCAGATTAAATGATCATGATGGGGGTGCCCAAGAGTGTGTTCATAAAACTTGTACCCTTTGCCAAAATCATGCTCTAGCAGAAGGTTCAGCTCAAGCATCATCTGTATAACCCGGTAAACAGTGGCAACTGAAACTTTTTTACCCATCTGCCTGAAGCTATTTACTACGTCTTCAGCTGTGAAATGGTCGTGTACTTGAAAGATCCACCGGGCGAGTTCATCGCGCTGGGGTGTTGATTTGAGCCCTTTAGAGACCATACGCTCATTGAGTATCTTCATCTCTTCTGAAATATCAATGGCTTCAGGCTTCATTTGTCGTATTATATTATGAAATAAAATATTAGCCGGCAAGGCATTTTTCTGCTTATTACAAAAATATTATCTTTTGATTCTGGCCAGCACTGAATAACCGTGCTCGTCGAATAATCCCTCGATTTTGCTCATAATGGTGATGGGGTCAGCCGAGTTTTTAATACCCTGCACGGTACAGCGCTGGTAGGTTATGCGCCGGTAAAAAGACTGTACCCCTACGCCTGAGGCAAAACGGGCTGCACCGTTTGTGGGCAGAATGTGATTGGTGCCTGAGTAATAATCACCAATTGCTACGGGTGCGTACCTTCCTACAAATACGCTGCCGGCTGCCTTGATCTGCTCGAGTACCCAGTCGTCTTTCTGGGTTTGAATTTCAAGATGTTCTGGGGCAAACCTGTTTGAGAAACCAATGGCAGTTTCTAAGCTGTCAACCTGCAGTATATGACCGTTACGTTTAATTGACTCACGGGTGATGTCTTTACGATCAGAATCGCGTTCATCAATGGCAGCACTGATGGCTTCTGCTGTACCCTGGCAGGTTTTCTCATCGGTGCAGAGTAGAATTGAGGTGGCATCTTCATCATGTTCGGCCTGGGCCAGCAGGTCATGGGCCAGCAGATAGGGGTCGGCTGTCTCATCGGCTATGATAACCACCTCGCTGGGCCCGGCAAATGAGTCGATACCACAGAAACCCTGTGAAGATACATAGGCCTTGGCTGCCGCAACGTAAATATTTCCCGGGCCGTAGATAAAATCTGCTGGCTTGATATTGAGCTCTTCTACACCCAGAGCTGCTGCCAGAATAGATTGGGCACCACCGGCCTGCAGCAGCCTGTCTGCCCCTGCCAGAGAAGCAATGGCCTGAACAACATCAGGTACAGCGCCCAGCTCAGCATTGGGCGGGCTGATAATAGTTATATCGCCAACCCCGGCCAAACGGGCGGGAATAATTCCCATCATTACAGTGGTTGGATAAAGGGCCTTGCCCCCGGGCACATACAGAGC
>CAZHLC010000506.1:0-3841 GCA_964532545.1 uncultured Leptospiraceae bacterium
GGTTTTGCTGGGCCAGAATGTAAACTCATACCAGAACGGTAATACCAGCTTCACGGGTTTAATTGAAAAGATTCTTAAAGAAACCCAGATACCCCGCATTTATTTTACATCGCCTCACCCAAAAGACTTTCCTCTTGAGCTGGTCGACCTTATGGCCGGCGAAGAGCGCTTCTGCAACCAGGTTCACATTCCCCTGCAGGCAGGCTCTAATGAAGTGCTGCGCCGCATGAAACGCAACTACACCAGAGAAGAATTTCTTGATGTTGTGCACCGCTTCAGAGAAAAAGTCACAGATGTGGCCATCAGCACCGATATAATTGTCGGTTTTCCCGGTGAAACCCAGTCTCAGTTCGAAGAGACGGTTGATGTAATGAAAGAAGCTGGCTTTGACAGCGCCTTCATGTTTGCTTATTCTGAGCGGCGGGGCACCATAGCCAGCAAACGTTTTGAAGATGACGTTGCCGAAGCTGAAAAAAAACAGAGGCTTCAGAAAATAATTGATTTTCAAATGGAACGGGCTGCGAATAATAACCTGAAATATATAAAACAACGGGTAAATGCGATGGTAGAGGGCTTTTCAAGGCGTGATCGAAAAGACCTCGTTGGCCGAATGACAAATGGCCGCAAAGTCGTGTTTGAAATACCCAGGGGCTTGAGTGAGACCATCAAGCAAAACGGTATCGAAGCAGTTCTAGGTGATTGTTTCGACGTCTATATCGACCGGGTCACAAGTAGTACTTTGATTGGTTCAGCAGTTTAGTCTAATAGACTGACTGGCCGATAATCAAACGTGTGTGTGGTGGGGGTAATTATACAAGGTATGGGCGATGGCAGAAGTAAAACAGGCACATCAGTATAAAGCTGAGGCACTACCTCAGCAAGACACACTCGAAGAAACCTTTAAAGATATCTACGATAGATATCACATGAAGGTCTATAATTATATAGCCAAGTGTATTGGCAGCAAAGAAGAAGCGGCAGATCTGCTGCAAGAAGTCTTTTTATTGTTTTTTCACAAACTACCGAATCTCGATGTTTCAACCACCCGCATCGAATCATGGCTGTTGCGGGTAGCACGCAATCTATCAATGTCTTACGCCCGCAATCGCAGCAAACGCGCCATTGTTGGTCTGAATCATCACGAACCTCTAGATGATAACACCGACTCAGTGCAGGCCCTGCAACGCAAAGAGCTGCACCAGAAACTAGACAAGTTTCTGGCCGACCTCAATGAGCGCGAGCGCAGCATTTTTATTCTACATAAAATCGAGGGCGTGAAATACAACGACCTTATGAAGATCTTTGATATTTCTCACCGTACTCTGAAACGTATTGTACGTTCGGTGCTTACCAAGCTGAAAGAAAAAGATCTGTTTGACCAGACCGATTTTGAATAAGCTAGAGCGCTTTTACATCTGAGCCTTTCGAAGTTAGCGAGCCTACCTGTCATTTCGAGCCCTTCGACATGCTGCTCAGGGCAGGCCCTACCGTTGAAGTAAGAGTATGACCTCATTTTCAATACTTCATCGTAAGATCTCTCATATTTAGTTCGAGATGACATGAAGGTAGCTTTACTGCTTTTAATGTCAATGGCAAAATCGTAAGGTCTTGACCTCATATCTCAAAACGTAAATGTTCATGCAATGCGATGGTTCAAGAAGAAACCTGCTGAAATCTCTCTGCCCGAGGGGCAGTTCTACCCGCAAGACGATACCCTGGTAGATTTTCTAAGTAAACCGGGCCAGCTTAAGGCGAAGAAAAAGATTTCTAAAAAATTCTCATTGGTGATTCTGAATAAGAATGCACCTGAATTTATCATACCCCTGGTTGAGAAGCTTTTAAGTCTGCCTGAGATCAAAGATAATGAAATCATCATCGGCGACACCGGCTCGCGCGATAAAGAAACCCTCGCCTTTTATGAAAAAGTTAAAGAGAAGGTGGTGCTTGTTCGCGATCTGAAATATCACTTCAGCACAAACTATAATCACCTTATTAAGAACTATGCCCGGGGTCAGTATCTGGGTATCATGAACAACGACATTGTACTGCCCGACGGAAAGTTTCTGCGCTCAGCCGAACGTTACCTGGGGCAGAACCCCGAGGTCGGCATTGTGGGCTTCAAGCTGCTCTACCCTGACCGCAAGCTGCAGCATGGCGGTGTTTACTTTTTTGAAAAAGGTGAGCATGCCGGGCTACCCTATCATCGTTATCACGGCAAACGAGAAAAATATCTTAAAGGTTTAAAAGATCATGTAATACCGGCAGTAACAGGGGCTTTTCTCTTCTGTCGGCGCACAGATTTTCTGCGCCTTGGTGGCTTTGACGAAACCTATGCCGAAGAAGCACAAGACATTGACCTTTGTCTCAAATTCAAAAGGGTAGGTTTAAAGGCCTACTTTTTGCCCCTGCCCGACATTGTTCATGTTGAAAACGGTACCCGCACCAAGGGCAGCGAAAACCTGCACGATCGCAGTTACTTTCTGTACAAATGGCTGTCTTTTCTACAGGCCTCTGTGCTGGGCAGTAAGTTGAACAGTTTTTAAATTCTGATTTACGAAGCACTCTTGAGTTCATTTTAGTTTTTCATGCGGCTTCTTTGCTTTACCAGTGCCTACCAGCTGGGCTACGGGGTTGGCCTGGTCATAAAAGAGCAGCTCAAGCGCCTCAAGGCCGAAAGCTGGGTTGCCACTCAGGCAGAGGTCGATGAAAAGAATGTAATTACTATTACCCCAGATGCACAGGGCGTGCGCGAGGCTATCGGCCGGGCCCGACCCGATGTGATTATCGTGCACACTCCACCATATTTTCAACTGGTGGCTGAAGAGGCAAAGGTTCCGGTAATTGCCTATGATCATGGTGAGCCCTCACCCGGCTTTTTCGAAAAGAAAGAAGCTCTGCATCGTCGCAAAATCGACAAAGCCAAGTACGAAGCTATTCGTAAATACGATGCCCACATCTGCATCTCTCAATTCATAGCACAAAATAGTCATGATGTTCATGCAAAGGTTCTTTATTCAGGGTGTGACCACCTTAACCTGAGTTCTTCTTCGAAAATCAGTATTCACGAGAGACTGGGCATTGCCAGCGACACCTTTCTGATTTCGAGTTTAATGAGAATCGGTGGTGGCGAGCGTTTCTATAAGGGCTACGACCTGCTGCTTGAAGTACATAAACTGCTACAAGAAAAACTGAAAAAAAAGTTTTGCTGGGTACTAATGGGTCGGGTTGTTCACAAGGGTAAGCCAATTGTTTCACGCCTGCAGAAGGCGGGCATTATTGTAATGCCCGATGTCGATGAGCTTACCAAACAATTAACCCTGACTCAGAGCGATCTGTTTGTTTCGCCCAGCCAATGGGAGGGGTTTAATTTGCCCCTGGTAGAAGCCCAGGCCATGGGCACCGCAGCCACAGCTTTTTCGATCGGCGCCCACCCTGAGGTATGCCCATTTCATTTTCAGAGCTGTGAAGAAATGGCCGAGTTTATTATTTCTCTCGAAGCTAACCGAACTCTGCTTACCGATTATTCGAAGGCTGCAAAAAAGTTTGTCAACAGCCGCTTCAGATGGAAAGATAATGCAGCCCAGTTCAACACGGTTTTGAAAAGCCTTACCAATCTCTAAAAAATATTTGCACCATTGAGCTTTGTTCTGTAAACAGACTCTGGTTTTTTTAATAAGGAGTGCTCAGATGGCCCAGACCGACGGTACAAAACAGAAAAAGAAAGTAAGCATCAAAGAACGAGCTCTAAAGCTGCTTGAAGCACTCTGGGCCGAATTGCCCGAGTCTGCCGGCAAATTACCTAAACTTGGTAAAAAAACAGCCCAGGTTCTGGTAGCAGCCG
>CAZHLC010000507.1:0-3841 GCA_964532545.1 uncultured Leptospiraceae bacterium
ACCCTCAAGACAAAAACAACTCCCGTTTGCTAGAAAACGGCATGCTCTATGCTGCCCAATTCAACCCTGACGGCAGCGGCCAATGGATCGCCCTCGAGGCAAGCACTGCGGTCGATCCACCCTTACCCAGTAATCTGGTGGGTCAAAAATTGACCTTACCCTTACGCCCCCAGGGTGGAGCCTTCGCCCTCGACAGCGACGAAGCCATTCCTGAATTTAAACAGCGCTTCAAAACTCTGGGCGATCTCTGCAAAAAGCTGGGGAAGCATGCCGAAGAGCAATGTTAAATGGTAAATAGTTAAATGTTAAACAAAAATTTGCAACCTTTTGATTTCATGAGTATCATAACAGTATGAAGGTTAAAGAAGATAAATTTCACAGCGCAGATTCGCGCGGAGTATTTCGACTCGACTGGTTAGACTCGAAACATACGTTCAGTTTTGGGCATTATTACAATGCCGATCGTATGGGTTTTGGTGCCCTGCGCGTACTGAATGATGATATTGTCTCGCCCCAGGGTGGCTTTGATACCCACCCCCACCGCGATATGGAGATCATCTCGATACCCCTGAGCGGCAGTCTTGAGCATAAAGACAGCATGGGCAATGGCAGCATCATTCGTGCTGGCGAAGTGCAGCTGATGTCGGCCGGCACCGGTGTGCTGCATTCAGAGTATAACCCCTCTGGTGTTGATTCGGTTAATTTTCTGCAAATCTGGGTTCTGCCAGAAAAAAAACAGATAGAGCCCCGCTACCAGCAGAAAGACTTCACGGCGGGCCAGAAGCTTGATGAGTTTCAACTGGTTGTTTCTGCTGATGGCGAGGGTGGGTCACTTGAGATCAACCAGCAGGCCTGGTTCTCACTGGCCAGCCTGCAGGCGGGCAGCGAGATCACCTACACACACAAAGGTAAAGACACCGTTGTTTACCTGTTTCTCATCGAAGGGGCGGTAAGCGCCAATGAAAATGAGATGAAAAAGCGAGATGGTCTGGGTCTCACCGAGGCCGGTGATATTCAGATCAAGGCTGCAGAAGCCAGTCGATTGCTGGCCATTGAAGTTATTCGCTGAGTACCCTTAGTGGCAGGTTGCTTCAACAACCTGCCAGGGGGCTTTTTTACAGTTCACAATATATCCCAAAAATTCAGTTTCATCCGGGGGAAGTAATTCCCCCAGAACATAACGAATAAATGTGGGGTAACACATGGCTGATGCACTGGTAAAACAATATATGACCGAGGTACCGGTTACTGTACGCAAAGACGAATCGGTAGCACTGGCTTACCGCCTGTTGCAAGAAAAGGGTTTTCGACACCTGCCCGTGGTCGATGGCAATCAGGTGTGCGTGGGCATGATCTCTGACCGCGATTTGCGGGCCATTCAGGTGACTGCCGAAGCGCTGATTGAGGGCTACGAAGACCGCCTGGCCAAAATTATGGTTACTGATATTATGAGCGAAGAAGTTCGCAACGTTTCACCCGATGATACTCTGCAGGTGGCAGCTTCATACATGGTTGATCATGGTTTTAACAGCCTGCCCGTGGTTGAAAATAATGAACTTGTGGGTATTATTACTTCAACTGATCTGCTCAAGTCAATTGTCAGTGAATCATGAAATTTAAAAAAGTTCTGGTAACCACTGATTTTTCGACAAATTCGCTGCGGGCTCTGCGCTATCTGAAAAAAGATGCAGCTACCACTATAATACTGTTTACTGTGGTTGACGACTGGACGAAGTCAAATCTCTACGCTCCGCAGACAATTCATCGTGAGCTCTATAAAGATGCCAAGAGTAAGATGCAAGAGCGGGCTGAGGCCGATCTTGAAAAGCTCGCCAAAAAATATTTTGGCAAACGCAAAGTAGTTTGTGAAGCGGTGGTCTCAAGCAAAGAACCTGCTGACGAAATTGTAAAATATGCAGCCAAAGCAAAGGTCGATGCCATAGTGATGGCCACCCATGGGCGGGGTAAGTTAGGGTCTGTTTTTCTGGGCTCAAATGCCCAGAAGGTAATGCATAAGGTTCGCATTCCCCTGGTGCTGATTCCCCGATCGATGCCGGTGTAAGTATTTTTACCTGCAATTCACCGTAAAATGATCGACAACCTCTCACTAGAGAAAAATATAACTTAAATTCTGATGAACGAAGCTCTGGTAAGCGATTATATGACCCGTAACCCTGTGGCAATCAGGGCCGAAGACAAGGTCACCGAAGCTTTTTCTGTTCTAGACAAAAACGCATTCAGGCATCTACCCGTAATCGACAAAGAGGGCAAGCTTAAAGGTATTCTGTCAACCAGAGACCTGAGCAATCTGCGCCTCGCCATTGATATCTACGGCACTTTAGATGAAAACTATGCGGGCGCCGATCAGCTTACCATCGAGCAGTTGATGCAGACTGATATTCAGACAATTAATGTCGATGCAACTTTGAAAGATGCTTCTTTGCTCATTATCGATAGCCATGTGGGCGCCCTGCCTGTTGTGGCCAAAGATGGTGAGCTGCTGGGTATCATTTCTTACGTTGATATTTTGCAGAGCCTCGTTGGTAAAACCCTTTACATTGAATAAGCCTTAGGTTGATTGTTTTATGCGCAATTTTAAAAACATACTGGTTGCCCTTCGCGAAGATGATATTGCTCACGATACCGTAGCATTAAATCAGGCCATTAATCTGGCCGATGCCAATGGGGCCCGCCTGTCAATTATTACCATATTTAAAGAATTACCCGATGTAATTAAGGTTTTTCTCAGTGAGAATTACGACATCAAGACCAAAGAGGTGGTTATCGAGAAAACCACCGAGATGATCATTGAAAAAGTCGCTAAAATTAACAAAAAAGTCTCAGAGAATCTTGGTGTTGAGGTAGCTTTTGGCACACCTTTTCTGGCCATAGTGAAAAGAGTGTTGCGTGAAAAGCATGATATGGTCATTATTGGCGGCACCGAGCAGCGCTCACTGAAAAAACGTATTTTTGGCAGCACCACCATGCAGCTCATGCGCAATTGCCCCGCTGCGGTCTGGGTGATGAACCCACCACCATCTGATCGCTCTGAGGCGAAAATTCTGGCCTGTGTTGATGATAAGCACGGCCAGCCGGTGGCCGAAGAGATCAACCATAAGGTGCTCTCAATGGCCACCTCAATAGCCAGAGATTCTAAAAGTAAGCTTCATATTCTACAGGGCTGGCGTCATTTTGGTGAAGAAATTCAGCGCGGTCACTGGGGTCTCGAAGGTAACCAGGTTGATAAGATAGACAAAGAGCTTCATGACAAAAGCGAAGCAGCCCTGAATAAGTGTGTAAATCAGCATAAATTTGAAGGCATTGACCATGAGGTACAACTGCTCAAGGGTGATGCCGGGCGCCTGATCAGCAATTTTGTTAAAGAGAATAATATTCATCTGGTAGTTATGGGCACTGTGACCCGTACCGGGGTCTCTGGGTTTCTAATCGGTAATACCGCAGAAAAGATTCTGCGTTCAATTCAATGTTCAGTTTTAACAATTAAACCTGATAACTGGGTTTCGCCTGTTACCATTGATGATTAATTAACTAGAGAATTGAGTGATTGGTAAGCAGCCTACTGCTGCCGCAAAGATATTCTAGCTGCCATGCACGACTATTTTCAGAAAGCGCAGCAAGAAGACTCTGACCGCAAGATTCTACCGAATCTGCGTGAGATTGTCAATCACCGCTTTATCGTGGGTTAAATTCCGCTAGAAAACTGTTTGCCCTTTGCCTCTGTGCGATAGGCGTCAAAGGCGCTGGCCAGGTGTCTCACAAACTTGCGCCCAGCTGGCGTTACCTTAATCAGCCCTTCTTCAAGGCGTATGTAGTCGTGTTC
>CAZHLC010000508.1:0-3812 GCA_964532545.1 uncultured Leptospiraceae bacterium
CGACGGCTATCCGCCAGTCGGACGGGTTTTGTACCACGAGGAGTGGACAACAGACAGAAACTGATGGCTGCTTTGTCACAGAATGAGGTCGAGATTAAAAAAATTGAGGCCGTTGCAGAAAAGCTGCCAGAGGTACTTCAATAATTATTCATTTATTTCAAAGTAATGATCGATGCCCAGGCTTATGAAAATCTGTCTGATTTTGGCTGTGAGGTTCAGCAGTGAGATGGTGATGTCTTCGTTAGAGATTTGAATCTGAAATTCAAGCAGAGCACTCATACCCTTAGAGTCAATAAAGCTGACCTCGCTCAGATCTAAGGCGATCTTTTTGGTCTGGTCAAACGGAACTTCAGCACAATCTTCAAGAAAACGTTCACTGTTGGTTCGATTCAACTCTCTAACACTGAAAGAGAGAGTCGTTAGACCGTCTTGCTGCTCGACTGAAAAAACCTCAGACATTGATTACATAGGCTCAGGCAATTTTAAGAGTGTCAAATATCTTTTGTTGACACCAAGCTGCGCAAAAACAGAGTTTCTTGTGCTGCCCATGTTTAAACAGCTGAAAGCCACAGATGCACGCAGATTAATGCTCAGTCTGCTCATGGTTGAAGAGCTTAATGCTGAGCGCTTTCTGGCTGGTTTGAGGCTGGCAACTCTGATACTCTTTGGCACAGCCTATATATTGATGAGCTTGCCCTACAATTCAGATATTCTTAATAATGCCTTTATTGTGATTGTGATATTGCAGCTTTTTAACAGTATTCTGCCCAATTACAAGAGATTTATCTCAACCTGGCCCATTCTTTTGACTATAGCCATTGATGCGCTGTCAATTCTGGGTTTTTTCTTTTTTACGGCCCGCGAAAAGTCTTTCAGGGCCGCCGTTGATGACGAAGCCCTTGTTTATCTGCAGATCATTTTTATTGGCTTTCAGGCGGTCAGGTTTTCAACCAACTATATCATTTATGCAGCCAGTGTGCTGCTGGCGGGTCGCTTTCTAATATATTGTTACTTTCGTTTTGTACTAGAATCGGGGGTCAGCTATGAGGGCTCTGGGGCCTCGGCACTGCTGCGCTATCTATCTTTTGGTATTCTCATCAGCATTTTTGCCTATGCGGCCAGCAGAGCCAAGCTGCTGGTTTTAAAAGCCATTGATGAATATCTGGCTAAAAATACTCTATTGATAGAAAATAAAGAGTTAAGCGAGCTGGCCAGCAGCGACGGCCTCACGGGCCTACGCAATAAAAGATACCTTACTGAGACTCTGCCCCTGCTGATTAATGAAGCGCGCCACAGCAAAGAATATCTGTCACTGGCTATTATTGATTTAGATGATTTCAAAAGTGCTAACGATAGCCTTGGCCATGAGGTGGGCGATGACATTCTGAAAAAGACAGCCGTTATTATGCAGAATCATCTGGGTGAAGACGAGCTTGCTGTGCGCTACGGTGGCGATGAGATCTGCCTGATTTTTCCCGGTAAAAACAAGTATAAGGCGCGCGAAACTCTCGAAAAAATCAGGCAGGCGGTAGAGAAAGAATTTAAGAACCAGGGCAAAATAACCCTTTCCGTCGGCATAGCCGAGATTAAACCGGGGCAGAAGGGCTCAGGTCAGAGGTTGATTATGCGGGCAGATAACGCCATGTACAAATCAAAAAACCGGGGCCGCAACCAGATACAGGTCGACTGATGGAACTTGATAAGCTTGAAATTGTACTGCGTGAGGTACTCGGGCTGCGCCCCCTGTCATACATGTTTGACACCAAAGAATACCCTGTATCATTTTTTAAATACAAGCAGGGTATGTTCTTTATCAAAACCAATTTGAAAGACCGGCCGCAGAAAAGAATTCTGGCCTTTCATCATCAGGGCCGGCAATACAGAGTTTCTTGTAAGCTAATTGCGGCCGATGGTGGCATTGAAAGCCTGCAACCCATTGATCTGGCCATGACTGATTCGCCCCGTGAATTTGAGCGCTTTGTGGTCAGCTCTGAATTCAAAGTGAGCGGTATTACATCACTGCAAGAAATTGGTGAGGTGGTTAAGCTGAACCATCGGGCTATCACCAGCCTCAAAGAGGCCCTTGAGCAGCAGCTCTCAGGCAAGTTTGCGGCGGTCAATATACATATTTACTCGGGGGGAATCATCAACCGCAGACTCGAGTTTTTATCGGCCCTGCCCAGGGTGATTTTCTATAACAAGGGCCAACCGCCCAAAAGCAGCGATTATTTTCCCCATGATGATTTTGAAAACAAGATATTTGGTCATGACCGTAATATCATGCCTGATATTCAGTCTGAAATTACCGTACCCATTGTCTACAAAGGCAAGCTGCCATTTGGTTACGTGCAGGTGAACAGCCTGAAGCCCCTCAGCGAAGGTGTGGTGCGGGCCATAAAAAAACTGGCTATTAACCTTGAATATAAGATTCGTAAACTGCCAGCTGCCTGGGAGGTTAACATCGACGGCAACATCATCGACCTCAGCGCCGTTGGTCTTTCTTTTGATTTTGCGGTACGTGATCATGCCAAACACTTTCACCCCCAGAAGTCGGTTTTTCTCAATATGACCATGCCCGGTGAAAAGCCCATTCAGGCCCTGGCTGAAGTGAAGCATCAAGATTTTGTTTCAGGTAAGAACTGGGTGGGGCTGGCCTTTCACAATATGGATGCCCTGTCTGAAATTGCCCTTGAAGACGTTCTTGATAAACTCAAAAACGGTTTTAAACCGATTGCAATATAGATTCATCTCTTGATGGTAAATCTCGACAGGGCTGACCTGTCAATGGTTCACAAAAAAGATTCGACGCCTGTGCTATTTGTTTGTATTGTTAACCTATGCAAAACGAAAAAGTAAAACGAATCACCTATATAAGCAATTTTTCGCGAGATATGAGTTTTCGCGATATCGAAGAAATCGGCGAAGTTTCAAGCAGAAATAATGACCGCGATGGTTTAACCGGGGGTTTATTCTGCTTCAGAGAAATCTTTTACCAGATTCTAGAAGGGCCAGCCGAGAAAGTCGATGAATGCTATGCTCGAATCTCAGAAGATAAGCGGCATACTAACATCTTTATTCTTAAAGTTGAGAATGAAACTGAGCGCAGCTACCCAGATTGGAGCATGAGAACAATCGTGCTCGATGAAAACACTGACCAGCTCATGCGCCCGGTTAAAAACCTGCTTGATTCTCTGCAGCATACACATCGTGTTCTAGAGAGGTTTGCCCCTTCAACAATTATTAAGGGCCTTCAGCATGGCGAGAATCCTCTAGATTGGGGTTTTCGCGATGTAGAAAAGGTTATTCTTTTTTCAGACTTAATTGGCTCAACGACCTTCACTGAGGCTCTTTCACTTGAACAAATCACTAAGCTTTTAGATGCCTACTATAATATCGCAAACGAAGAAATTGATCGGGCTGGCGGTACCATAGCAAAGCTTACCGGTGATGGGTTGATGGCCTATTTCGATAGCGATAATGCAGATAAAGCAGTTGATGCCGCAGTGAAAATTCAGCGCAGACTTGCTGAGCTAAGACGCCGCCTTCAAGAGCCCTACGGGCCTTATATTTATGCCGGTGTTGGGATTTCTCTAGGGCATGTAGTTACTGGAAATATCGGTTCTGATTTAAAACGTGATTATACCCTGCTAGGCGATGCTGTAAACACAGCTGCACGCCTTGAGAACATTACCCGAAAAGTCGGCTACAGTGTGGTCTTTGATGAGAATGTCTATGAACACCTGTCAGATAAAGCCATTACCAAAAAAGTAGGCATATATCAACCCAGAGGTAAAACCCAGAAGCTGAAGATA
>CAZHLC010000509.1:0-3803 GCA_964532545.1 uncultured Leptospiraceae bacterium
AGCTTCAGATTATCAATGCGGCGCTCAAGTTCGCTCTCGATCTTATCTGCCAATAGCATTGAGCTGCGGTCGGTGATCACATTGACCAGACCGGTAATCTGCCCTTCAAAAATATTGATATTACCTACAGTTAGAAATCCCAGACTTAATAACACCAGGGCTGAGATAATACCCAGCAGCTTGGTACGAATCGAGATTCGCCAACTTTTGAGTTTGTCGAAGATAGCCTGCATCAGCATGAAAAGCTCTGTCAGCGCCTAACTGTGGCAAGTAGAAAAGATAGTTTTTATTATGTCAGGTTTTGAGCAATGATGCAGTTTCGCTCAATTGATTTTCATACCCATGCCGGTAAGCACAACCTTAAGACGTGAAAACAGGTTGTGCACATCGCCATAGGGGCAGTATACAACCAGCGAACCAATAATAAAGTAAGGGTCAGTTCTGGTCTGGGCCTTTTCTTTATAGGCGGCCCGGGCCAGGGCTCTGGTACGATAAACAATGAGAACGTAGGGCCGATAGATACCTGTTTTCTGGCGGCGCCAGCCAGAGTAATAGGTGGCTGAGTCTTTGGTCTGGTACATGTTATTAAACTGAAATGATTTGAAGTTATTAACGCGGGCGACTATTTCTCTGCGTTTTTTAAATTCAAATACGGGTTCTGCAGTCAGAAAATAGCGACCATGTAGATTACTGGCAATTCTGGTATGGCTGGGCAGCACTCTGGCAATCACGCTGTTATACAGAAGGCCAAGCTTTTCTTGATCAAAGTAGCCATAGGCATATAGTTCAAATAAAAAGGCTGCTTGATAGGCATAGGCCCCGTCGCTTTTATTATCGCAGCCGGGCTGCCTCTGCAGATTAACTTCAGGTTGGCTGGCCGAAATGTAGCCAAAGCCAGCCGGGCAGTTAACATGACTGTAATCGCCATCAGAATGGCGGGCCTCATGAATCAACATATACATCTGTTCAACCTTATTCGATGCAAAAAATTGCCGGCCAATTTGCACTTGCCCCCGCCCCTGGTTGGCAGCAACGGTGGGGGCATCATAGTAGGTAAATTTATCAATTCGTTTTTGCAGCCATTTGACTGTTTGGGGGCCATTAAATTCAAAACCGAACAATGCTTTATAGGTGCTGTTCTGCTCATAAACGCTTCGGGCAATTTTCAGTTTTCTTTTTTTAAAGTTTTGAATCTCAGTTAGAACGCCCTGCAGGGTTTTGATTTGCTTTGGCGAAAAGCCATGCGCCTCAATGCCTAGAACCCGGGGCTCTTCAGCATAGAGGGGTGCAGCCAGCCCAGCAAGTAAAAACAGCATTGTAATAGTTCGGCTATTCATTGGCTACTTTGCCGAGATAGGCAATCAGTTTCTCTCTCATATGTTTTTGACTGCTTGAAAAGCAGTTAATATGTCTAGCGCCTTTAACCAGCCAGAATTGTTTATTCTGATTCAGGTTTGCATAGATCTGCTCACCAAATTTTTTCGGTACAATACGGTCACGGCTACCATGTACCACCAGTTTATTTTTTACCTCAAGATGGGCCAGATGCTCAAGGGGGCTATACTGATCGCTGACCAGCAGATATCCCAGCCACTGAAAAGGCCAGGTTAAAAAGAAGTCACTCAGTTTATCTACAGCAATCTTCTGATAAGACCCAAAGGTTGACTCTAAAATAAGAGTCTTAAATTTCTGGGGATATTTATAGTGTAGCAGAGCATCGCTGGCGATAATACCCCCGAGGCTTTGGCCATAAACAATCAAATGCGCACCTCTGAGCTCTAAAGGCATTTGCCTGACATAGTCAAGGGCCGCATGAGCATCTTTTCTTATGCCGGCTGGGGTGGGCTGGGTCTGATCTGATTGGCCATAGCCCCGGTAATCAAAGATAAAAACATTATAACCCTCTTTAACCAGCCACTTGGTCGAAAGAAAATGGCTTGAGATGTTCTGGGCATTACCATGAAAATGAGCAACGGTGCCCCTGAGCGACTTTGAGTCAGATTTCAGTAACCAGGCATGCAGCATTTTCTTATCTGTGCTTCGAAAGTAAATGTCTTGAACACTGATCTTGAATCGCTTGGGATTAGTATAGATTCGGCTGTTAGGCTGGTAAAAGACACCCATGCACTGGTTGAGGCCGAGCAATAGAAAAATGGTCAGTTTCTTCATTAAAAGTAGTACTTAAGAGAAGTACCGGTTTCATAGTAACGCGACTCTAAAAAATGCTCATAGGTAAACTCAAAAGCAAACGAGGGGCCCAGGCGGTAGTTAAAAGTAGCAGAGGCAATGGGTAGCAGCTCTTCAGTGCCAGCCACAAACCAGCGGGCCTTCATCGCGGCGATCAACTGCGAATATTTGCTGGTTCTAATGATCAGGCCCGCTTCATTCTCAGGGCCAAAACGCACCCAGTTTTCGAAACTTGATGCAGCTTCAAACCTTGGTTTGACGAAAAAAAAGAGTAACACCCGGTTAAGAATGCCCCAGCGCTCTGGTTTGAACGAAAGACCTGCCCCCGCATAAAGGTAATAGTATATCTGGTAGGGATTTATTTCGCCGCCGAATTCGTTGCGCCGGTTTTCAAAGCCTGTGCTGACCGTCCATGAGATGCGTTTGAATAATCTGCGATAGGGGGCCATAGACAATACATCGACCATACGAAAATAGTTCAACTGCGGAACTTCATCGCTTTGTTCATGAAACCTGAACGAGGTGCTGAAAAACAGAATCTGAGAGTAGGGGGCATACCCCAGAGGATTGTCACTCACCTGGCGCAGAGCAGGGCGGTACATTACCTCTCCATAAGCACCCTTACTTGAATAACCAGCAGAAAGGCGGGCGGTGGTGGTATGATGGCCGATAACTGGGTTTACACTGTCAGGCAGGGGTTTATATTCTTTTTTTGATACCGGGGTGGTAATCTTAGAGCGGGCCAGCAGCAGCTTGTTATAGATGGCCGCTGCATCTTTGTCTAAGGTCTTCTGGTCAAACTTTCTAAAGCCCATGTAATCGATGGCAGTATCAAGTAGCAATGTGCGCTTTGCCGCATCAAGGTCACCTGGCAGAGTCTTACCATCTTTCACCAGATCTTTTACTGCATCTTGGTCTTCATAAGAGAGACTGTAGTACTTCTGCCTGAATTTGCTCAGCTGCGATGGGCGGTAGACCGCATCTACAATGAGCTTCTTTTTCTGTAGCAGACGAATAGTATCCATCGGCTGAACAACGTAGAAAAAATCGTCGGTAAGCTCAACATCGGGCCGGGCCACCTCAATCAGGCTTAACAGCTGGTACGAGCAGTTTTCATCAAAATAAAAATAATCGAAGTAGGTCGACCCCATCTCCCATAAGTGTTCGACGAGAATATCTACCTCTTGCTGGTTTAGGTCAAGTTTATACTCCCACAAATCGCGGCTTTCAGAGTTATTATACTCGTTCACCTTCAAGTAGTAGGGGTAGATGGCGAAAGTTCCCGGGTAACCGCCAAAGATACCAGCCACGGCATATACCACAAAATTGGTATTGGCCAGGTCTGCGTTGGCCGCATAGTTTACACCATAATCAAGCAGGGCCTGTTTCTGCCCTGCGCGCTTTTTATTAAGTTTTAACAGGGTGTGCCCCATGGCCGAAACCGGGCTGTTAATAAAAAAAGATGAGAATACGATGGTTACCGACTCTGGGTTTATTGAACGCTTCCATTGGTTGAAGCGGGGGCAGGGCTGGGGAGACAGTTTGTTTTTATCAAACTCAAGATGTTTGTTCAGCCAGCGATATCTGGCAATAAAGCGGCACTGGGGGTGCAGTTC
>CAZHLC010000510.1:0-3798 GCA_964532545.1 uncultured Leptospiraceae bacterium
TAGGGGCGCGCAGCCAGAACCGCCTTGCGCAGTGAAGCCCAGCGAATTTCATAGACCCGGCTCTGGGTCAGCTTTTTCTGGGCATAAACCCGGTATTCATCTTCGGTAATGATCTGTAAAACACCGCTTTCGGGTACATAGTAGAGCTTATGAGCTTTCAGAATATTTTTCAGGGCTGAGCGCACCGGCACCTGATAGAGCTGGCTGGTGACCTTACCTTCAACCAGGGGCGAGATTACCAGACTGAGGCCTGCTTTTTTGGCAAAGGTGCGAATCACATCACGAATCTGGGCATCACGAAAAGAGCCATCTATTTTGTCGCCACCTTCAAGCAGTTTTGGTTCAACCTGGTAGAGTAGATCGTCTTGCTGGGCACTTTCGGCTTCAATCTCGAGCTCAAGTGCGTCATCATCACGCGAAAAACGATCAAGTTTATCAACGGTGGTTTTATCTTGAACGCCACCGCCAGATACACTGACACCCTGGCTTCTACCTGTATTGGCAGCAGGGGTCGCCTGGTTTGTGGGCTGCTGCACCCGGTTGAAGAACTGGCTACCCTGCTCTAACGAAAAGCCAAAGAGCTGCCATGAGGCCAGCAGCACGATCAACCTGAATAAGTTTTTCTTCATCGGCTTTTTATTTTAAAGATTTTTCCTGAATGAAGGCCAAGTACATAGAGTTCACCGTCACGATCTTCGGCAAAACTTGAAATAAACTCACCACTTTTAAGAAGCTGGCGGGCCCTGTTTGTGGGCATCACCTGCTTATCAAGCACCCAGATGCGCCCAGTAATGGTATCGGCAAAAATATACTTACCGCGCAGGGCCGGCATCTGCCGACCACGGTAAACATAACCACCAACCACACTGCGCCCCAGTGAGTGACCATAGTCATAGATGGGTTGCTCGAGGCTTTTCTTATTACATCGCTTGCGGGGGCGAAAGCAGGCCCGGCCTTCTTGAATGCGCCAACCGTAGTTTTTGCCCCGCTCGATCACATGAATCTCTTCATAACGGTTTTGACCAACATCACCTGCATAAAGCCGGCCATTGAGTTTATCAAAGCTGAAACGCCAGGGGTTACGCAGACCATAGGCATAAATTTCTTTGCGCCCCCCACCTTTAACAAAGGGGTTCGTCGCGGGTACTCGGTAGCCGCCGTTGCCCCGCACATCGATTCTTAAAATAGTGCCCAGCAGTGATCTTTTGTTCTGCCCATGATTATGGGGGTCGCCGCCCGAACCACCATCACCAACCCCGGCATAGAGGTAACCATCTCGACCGAAGGCAAGCATGCCGCCGTTGTGATTACCATAGGGCTGGCGTATTTTCATCAGCACCCGCTGGCTGGCCCGCCCACCCAGGTGGGGCATCTTTGAAAAAGTAAGTCTGCTGATCGCGGTATACTTTGGCCGGCACAATGAATAGTATATGTACATTCTTCGGTTCTTTAAAAACTGCGGGTCGAGAGCCAGGCCCAACAGGCCTTCTTCCCAGCCTGTTGAACAGATTTGACGGCTGTAATTAAACAGCGAAATCTTTTTTTGTGCCCCATTCTGCACCAACCAGGCCCGGCCGGCCTGCTCAATTACCACAAACCAGCGTTTACCCTGAAACTTTACCGGGTACTCTTGCATGAAGATGGGTTTTTTAAAGGTGGTTTTAAAAACCGGCGCCAGTTTGATCTGGGCAAAGGCTGTGCTGCTGAATAATATTACACAGAGAAATATTCTAATCATAGGCTGATCGCCCGCACCACCTTAATACGGAATGATCGGCGAATTATCGTCGAAGCTGCGCAGCCTTTCATATTCAGCATCAAAGTCTTTGCTCTTAAAAACCTTTGGCCGTTTTACCCGGCGTGGCTTATGGGCACTGGCAAGGCACCAGTCACCTTTACCAGCTCTCATGCTGCGTTTATAAATGCCTCGATAGGCACTGCGTACATTGCGCATGCGGGTATAATGACCCATGCGGCAGAGGGCTTCAGCCTTACGCACGTATGAGCTTTTCTGCACAGCCAGGCGATGACCCGCCGCGCCAATAGGAACATCAAAGTAGGCAACAGCCGTGCGGTACGACCCCCGCTTTAAGGCCGCCATACCCCTGTGGTAGGCCTGCTTCAGTTTGCCGTAATTATATTCTACAGGCTCGCTAATCACCCGGGCGGGCTCGTTGTAACGACTGTTACGGTTTACAAAAACCAGAATCAGCACAAACATGAAGATAACAAAGACAGCCCCAATGATAATGAAGATCATGGTGTTGTTGTTGCGCCGCGGCGGTTGATAATAGTTCTGTTGCATAATTCGTTTTCCTGCTTTATCATTTTCATAGCGTGCTAAAGCAGTCAAGTGTTTTGTTAGCTTATTAACTTATGGAATATCTGTGGGATCCCAGCATGTTCTGAGATTTTCATTCCAATCGCTGATCTCTGACATGGTATCTTCGCTCAGCTCAAAATCAAAAAGCGATGCGTTTTCGGCAATGCGGCTTGGGGTTACAGACTTGGGCAGTATTATGTTCCCTTTTTGTAAAGACCAGCGCAACAATATCTGTGCCGGGGTTTTACCATATTGCGAGGCCACCTCAGCCAGCTTCGCATCAGCAAGCTTTTCACCATGAGAGAGGGGGCTGTAGGCTTCAAGTAGTATGCCCTTGTCTTCACAGAACTCAAAGAGCTCAGGTGAGGTTAACCATGGGTGATACTCGACCTGGTTAACAGCCGGGGCTACCTCAAAGTTTTCAAGCAGTTCTTCAAGGTGATTGACCATGAAGTTACTGACACCGAGGCTCTTTGCCTGGCCCCGCTCAGCAATTTCAATCAGGGCCTGCCATGACTTAAGGCGCTTCACTTTTACAGGAAAATGTATCAAATAAAGATCAACATAGTCGAGCTGCAGATTATCGAGGCTTTTGGCAATGGCATCGAAGGGCTTTTGCTCACCATGGTCAGCATTCCATAATTTGGTGGTAATAAAGACTTCTTCGCGCTTCAGACCCGATTCTCGCAGAGCCCGGCCTACCTGGCCCTCATTACCATAAATGGCAGCTGTATCAATGTGGCGATAGCCCACCTCAAAGGCCTTGAGGGTGGCCTTGTAACAGTCGTCTTTTTTCGCCTTCCATACCCCAAAGCCCAACTGGGGAATTTCAGCGCCTGAGTTCATTTTCAACCTGGTATCAATTGTCATAAAACCCTACTATAAAGAAGAAAAGCTGGCGAAAACCGTTTTTGTGGCGGGGCGATAATCAAAATCTAGATTTCTTCGTCTTCGGGCTTATCGACCCTCCCTTCGCCCTCTTGAGAGTCGAAGGGCCCCGAATTGTCTTTGTGCTGCCGCAGTCGCCAATTCTCGTGTTCGAAAATCTGGCGAGTGGTATATCCCAGCTCTTTGAACCACTTCGCCTGGCGACGATCGGCATTCTTATGGTATAGATCCATCGCGATCAGGTGCTGTTGCAGCCGCAGGCCCATTTCTTCACTGGCCTGCCTGGCTTCTCTCATATTCCATAATGAAATCGCCAACGGCATAAGCGCTGAAACCACAATAACCGTAATTAAGATTAATAATTCACTCATTTGAATTCTCCTACCAGTTTATAACGGTAATACCCCCTGAGCCGAAAAATTTCCCAGAAAATGGGCGTTTTTTTGGGGTATGGAATTTGCTGTTATGGAATTCCGTATCTGCTATGGAATTCCATATCTGCTATGGATTGCTTCCGCCATCAATGGCTCCGCAATCTAAGGCACCTCGATTCGGGCATAGCCCGAATCCCAGCGGCTGTGCCATAG
>CAZHLC010000511.1:0-3795 GCA_964532545.1 uncultured Leptospiraceae bacterium
GGTTAACACCTTCTCATGATCTTGCTTCCACATTTTGCGAATCTCTTGAATAACATTAACATATTTATCTTGAGAATTACGTTCTTTCAGACTTACCCGCTGGTAAATTTTAAGATCCCACCAGTCTTTGAGAATGTATTTCAGATACTCAAAAGGCAGCTCACGCAGCATTTGATCTTTTTTCAAATGGCGGTGAATAAAACCAGTTCGCCCCTCGCGCATGAAGTGCATTACTACTTTTAGAAAATATACAGGCCCCATATGATAACAGAAAAGATTTTTCTCAGCTTCTGACCATTCCATAAAGTGCAGCAGCAGGGTGTCGCGGGTAAAATCAAAATACTCATGCAGAAAGTTGGTGTATTCACTTAAGCGGTCTTTTGATTTAGCCTGTGAAATAAACTTACGAATAAGATCTTGCCGCAGCGCCGAATCTTCTGCACCCAGGTGGGTCTCAATGTACATGGCGCGTTTGATTTTCTGTTCTTCTACAGTTACCCGGTCTTCATTCATTTTTAAAACATAAATGTAGCTCTGATTGAACAGCTGGTCACCCCGGCTGTCTAACAGATAGGGGGTTTTGATACAGGTCTCTCGAATCTCCGTCCATTTTTCTTTGACAGCTTTCTTTTTAGTCTGGGTGGCCCCCTGGGTTTGAATTATACCATCGAGTTCTTTCTGAAAAATGACTGAAATGTTATAGGTAAGCAGCGAAGTATAATCACCCTCGGCCGACCATTTGCCCGCCTTCTGCTCTTCATTATGAACTTTCAGTATGAAGGCCATGCGGCGAATTAAAAAGTCTGTCTGGTCACAGAGTTCAATACGGGGGTAGATTTTGTAAACAAGCACCTGCTCAAGAAACAGCCGGTTTATGGTATTCTGTTTAATAGCCTCAAATGTTTTACGCAGAAAATTCCAGCTTTCTCTTACATCATGATTAAAGTTCTTAAGATGCTCATAGGCCTTGAGCATTTTAATAAAGTCGATCTTGGCTTGATCCATATCGATATCAGAGAAGATGTTAAAGTATTCACGCTGGGCCAGGGTATCAAGCTGTCTGGCCTGCAGCTCCATCTCTAGTTCTGAATAGGCACGCACGATCTGCATCATGGCATCTTCGATTTCTTTACTGTGAAATCTGAAGTCGGCATAGATTTCATCGGTAACTGCGGCTGACCCCAGATAGCCACGCAGGCCGTCAGCATTAAGTATGTGAGATTCAAGGGGATATAAATATCCCTTTTTAAATGGTTCTAAAAGCTCTATGACCTTATCTGAATCTTGGGCAGAAAGTGCCCGGTAATCAATTTCAGGAGAATACTGAAAGAGCTTCTGATTGGGGTCTTGCATCTCCATACATTACCATTTTCGTAAATTTGCTGATCTATGACCAGTTAATTTTGAGGGTTCTGGGCCGTAGCCATGGTTTCTGCGCCGTAAACCTTTGCCGTCTGCTCAAGATTGCCCAGAAACTGCCCAATAGGAATACGATGCTGTTCGATTACTTCTTTTTTCGGGCCTATGATATTTGAAATAATACCTTTATCAAGGTAAACATTGGCATAAACCAGGCCCTCTTTGAGCTGCATGTCAAATTTCCTCGGGGTCACCGTATTATCAACCACGAAGTCTTTGGCTGTACCGATTACCCCACCTGATTCAGGGTTAACCATTCTAAGCGCGGTCACGCCAAACTGCTTACCGATTTTATAGACTGAGATATTGCCGCGAACATTATCGACAACCCGCCGATCGAGGCGACGGCCGATCACAAACATATCCATACTGACCTTGCCATCTTCAATACCCTTGGCATTCTCGGGGGGAATAAGCTTTTTCAGATCAAGTTCTTTGACCTGCAGGCTGGCAATGAATTCCATATATTTTTTGTTCAGTGTGCCCACGTTGAACAGAATATCGTGAGCCGTAATTAAACCATCGAGAGTAAAGATCTGCATAACCGGCATTTGAAATACATTGTCTTTAAACTCGATACGCGCACTGAAGCCCTTGTACTTACCCTGGGGGTAAATTATGCGAAAGGGCTTATCAATAGTTTTAATGGTGGGGTGCTTAATATCGATCGAATCAATGGTGAAGTTAAAAGGTTTGGTAAAGTTATAGTTTTTGATAATGCGTTCTTTGTTGGCGGCCGTAAGGTTAAGGGCCTTCTTGAGATTCTGATTAAACAAAAACGGAAAGTTCAGATTCACGTTATTAACCGAGAGCTTCTGCTGGGTGTTTTTATAGATAAAGTCTTTGATCTTAAAGTTGCCCCTGGCAATGGTGCCCTGGTAACGGGCATTTAGACTCAGATCACCCTTGACAAAGTTATCTTGAAAAACCCGCCCCAGCTTCTCTTTGCCAAAGAAAAGATCAAGGGCAATGTCGGGTATCATGGCTTTCACCCGTTTAGCTTTGCCTGTTTTGTTATTGTGAATCAACTGGGTGCCTTCTTTCATCTCACCCTTGATTTTTACACGCAGGGCTTTGTTGAGACCAGTGAGCGATACATCTTCAATATTGATTCGTTTCGGTGATATCTGAGTTTTGGCTTTGAGCAGCAGATCATGAATGTCAGCATCAAAGATAGAAAACTTGGTGGTATGATCGATGTCTTGTTTTTTACCCCGCAGTTTTACGGTTGTTTCACCATACATCGAGATACGCTTCTGGGTCATATCTTTCAGCGGTTTGGTGCTTTCTCTCAGGCTGTCAGTAAGGGTAGGAAACAGACGGCGAAAATGTACCGCCATCTCTTTCATTTTCAGATAGACATCGATCTTCTTGGCGCCAGCCATACCAACTTTGAGTTCAGAATCAAGCCAGAAAGTACGCTGACCACGCCGATTACGCAGATTAACATTGATCTTGCGCACGTTGACCTTGAGGCCCTGCTGGCGGGTAAGAGCGTTAAAAGAAGGCGCATTGATCTTGGTGAGAACCTCAAGGTCGAGTTTGTTAATACCCGATTTGCCACGATCAACAAAATAGACGAACGATGGTGAAGTAACATTGAGGCGAGAATTCAAATTATAAATGCGCGGGCCCTTGACATTGAGGCGCAAATTAAAGCGGCCGCGGGCCTGCCCCTTTGAAAAGGGTGAGGGGTTGAAACCCAGCACAGACAGAGTCACATCGGTTTTTACATCGGGGTCAAAGAAGATGTTAGCCTTCAAGCGAGCCCCGTTGAATCTGCCATTATAGTTGGCCTTGGCATAACGAACCTTACCAAGGGTCGACTTCGAGTTGAGGTTCAGGGCAGCGCTGTAGCCCAGATTAAAATAAGGTATTGAATACCTTAGACCACCAGTGCGGGCCCTCACCCCCTTGAGGCGTACCTGCCCATCAACCTTGAGGTTATCAAGGGTGCCTTTGACATTAAGGGGCGCAATCGAAACAGTGCCGCCAAAACCAAGTGAACGGTTACCGGTGATTCTACGAAAATAGGGGTACAGCTTGCTGAGCCTGATATCAGAGTTGTTGATCTGCATATCGATTTCAAGGGGGTCAGCCTTGCCTTCGCTGTTTTTCTTCTGCTGGGTGGCATTTTTTACCGTACCAAACAGGTTAAACCAGGTATTGTTCAAAACCGACACCCTGAAGAAGTCGAGATCAAGCAGGTCTTGCTCAGGGTTATATTTCAGCTTATAGTTAACCATGAGGTTCATGGGTAACTTGTGGCGCCCGTTATAGGTCAGAGGTATCTTCTTATCACCAATAATCAGTTGAGAATTAAACTTGGGCTTATCTTGTTTGCCATCGTAAGCTAACAGCCAGTGCAAATTCAGT
>CAZHLC010000512.1:0-3786 GCA_964532545.1 uncultured Leptospiraceae bacterium
CATTGCCACCCTGCATTTGTCACTTATTGTGCTTCTTTACGGGTGGCCCTCAGGCGCCTGGTTACTTTTCATTACTATGATGATGGTGCCTTTCGCCATTTTTTCGCGTAAACAAAGGCGATTTATTTTACCTCTGGCATTCTTGGCGGCATTAGTTCTTATTCTGTTCTACGGTTTCTTTCATTTCACTGATTTGAAGCCACTTCTATCAATCAACGAGGCAGAAGCAGAAGAGCGCTATAAAGTAATTATGCTTAGCAATTTACTGGGTGTTTCAGTGGCTGCGATTTTACTGGTCAGGTATTTGCGTAACGTGAGTTTTCTAACAGAAGAAAACCTTGAAAAAGAACACCAGCGTTCTGAAGAATTGCTACTGAATGTATTACCCCAACCAATCGCAAACCGTCTGAAAGCGGGTGAGCAGCCCATTGCAGATCATTTAAATGAAGTAACGATTCTTTTTGCTGACATCGTTGGTTTTACGCAAATGTCAGAAAAAATTGATGCTAATGAACTGGTAAATGTCTTAAACCAGATTTTTTCAACATTTGACGAGCTTGCTGATAAGCATGGGCTTGAAAAAATCAAAACGATTGGCGATTGCTACATGGTGGTAGCAGGTCTACCCATGCCAAGAGATGACCATGCCCTGGCAGTTACCAAAATGGCATTTGAGATGATTGATTGGCTGAACAGAAGCGAGTTTCGTAAACAGTATGACCTCAACATACGAGTAGGTATCGATTCGGGGCCGGTTGTAGCCGGGGTAATCGGGCGCAGAAAATTCAGCTATGACCTCTGGGGCAATGCGGTCAACACCGCCAGTCGAATGGAATCACACGGAGCGCCCGGTGAGATTACCGTAACAGAGGCCACATATAGCTCAGTGAAAGACCATTTCACAGGCATTCAGAGAGAACCCATAGAAATCAAGGGTAAGGGCAAAATGGTCACATGGTTTCTGCGCCAGAGCAGGTAATTTTGTGACTTATCTCACCTCTTGAAAAAATACATTTAACACTGTTTTTCAAAACAGAAAATAGTGGTTGAAACAGAGGTAGGCGCCGCAAATTACGGCGCAGACCAATGAAGTATTGAGATAGCTTTGCATGTTTGTTCTGTTCATTGTATATCAGCTATGCCTCGTTTTTCTGGCCATATATGGGTTACATCGTTATGTAATCATCTTTCTCTATTATCGTAACTACAAAGCTGGCCCGCCACTACCATTACAGGCCACTCTCGATGATAAAGACTTACCTATGGTGTGTGTTCAGCTACCGGTTTACAACGAAGTGTTCGTAGTTGAACAATTACTTGAGCAGATATTTAAGCTTGAGTACCCTGATGACAAGATCGAGGTTCAGATTCTGAATGACTCAACAGACAATACAACAGATATCATTAATACTTTCCTTGAAAACAATGTGTTCAGAAAGATCAAAGTGACTCATTTGCATCGCGATATTCGCACCGATTTCAAGGCCGGTGCTTTGCGAGAGGGTTTAAAAAAAACTTCTGCAGATATCATCGCCATTTTTGATGCCGACTTCTTGCCAGCGCCCGACTTTTTATTGAGAACCATACAGTATTTTCGAGATGAAAACGTAGGTGTAGTACAAACCCGTTGGAGCTACATAAATGACACCGAATCGTTGCTCACTCGTTTGCAAAAAATTTCGCTTGATGGCCATTTTCAGCTTGAGCACACGGCTCGTTGCTACTCAAATCGCTTTATCAATTTCAACGGAACAGCAGGCCTGCTGCGCAGCAGCGCCATCAAGGCAGCGGGCAATTGGTCAGGTGATACTCTGACTGAAGATCTTGACCTATCATACCGAATGCAATTGTTGGGTTATAAGTGTTGTTATCTTACCTGGGTTGATTGTAAGAGTCAACTACCTACCACCATGAATGCTTTTAAGGTTCAGCAACAACGGTGGACTCAGGGCTCAGTAGAAGTTGGTCGAAAACTTTTTCGCCCCCTGATGCGCAGCAATGAAAAATTTTTTACAAAGCTAGAAGCCCTGATTCACCTTTGGGCCCCTTTAAACTATTTTATCGCCTTGATGCTGCTGTTATTGACACCCCTGGTTGTTGTTTATCGCCCTTATTCGCCTTCTTTACTGCGCGCTGAGATGTTTCTTTTTCTTTTATCTTTTTGTTCACTTGGTATTTATTATGCCGTTGCCCAGGTTGAACTTGGCAATGGATGGCGTCAAACTGTTGTAAGCCTGCCAATGCTGATCGCAATGGGCATAGCCTTGATTGTAAATAACACCTGGGCTATTCTAAAGGCTTTTTCTAAAGGCTCTGGTGAATTTATTCGTACCCCGAAGTTTGCTGTTACAGGCAGTGGCTCTACTTTGGTCAAGAGCCGCTATCTTACTGGTACAAGTTATCTGGTAATATTAGAAGTTCTGGCTCTCGGGTATCTCATTGTGGGCCTTGGCTATGTTGTCTATCAGGGCAATTGGATGGGTGTGCCGCTTATGGTACTTTTTACGTTTAGTCTGCTTTTTGTAATTTATCAGAGCATTGTGTCACCTAAGTAAAATGAGAATACTGATCTTTCTTTTGGCTTCTTCGACGTGTTTTGCAGCCATTCAAAACAAATATACCACATTTTTAGATCTATATCTGCAGGGCCGGTATGTAAAATACCAGGCGATTGCGAAAAACCCCCAGCGGCTGAGAGAACTGGTGGCCGAGGTTGCCAGGGCAGACGTCACAAAACTCAATGGTAATGATAAAAAGGCCTTCTATATCAATGCATATAACATTCTTGTTATCGCAGCAATTATTAATAACTATCCAGTTGATTCTCCTAAATCAATTGCGGGGTTTTTTAATCGAGCCAAACATACTGTGGCCGGTGAACAACTCACCTTAGATGAAATTGAGAAAGAGCGCGTGTTACGTGGCGACCCTCGAGATGGCCGTTTTCATTATGCTCTAGTCTGTGCAGCCGTTGGTTGCCCACCACTTCGCTCTGCCCCATACACTGGGGCAGAGCTTGATGAACAGTTAAGTGACCAGGCAAGACGGGTTGTTCAGCAATCTTTGTTTGTGCGCTACAATGAAGAAAAAAACGAATTGAGTCTTTCTGAACTATACCGCTGGTATGAAGATGATTTCACAGCTGGTGGTGGCGATATTCTCTCTTTAATTAACCAGCATCGCAAGATAAAAATACCAGCCAACGTTGACGTCAGTTACCACTCGTATGATTGGGCCTTAAATGATGTCACTGGCCGTGTTACTGTTTTTGATTCGGCTGCTCTCATAAACAAAGGCTCTTTAGAGATCAAGAATTTCAACAATCTTTACACGCAGCGCTATTTCTTTGACGAAAACGGCGAGGCCGTTTCTTCGGGTGGGCGACAAACCTACCTCACATCACAGCTTGGTTTTTACTATGGCGTTAGCAACCGCTTGAACCTTGGGGCTGACCTCTATTTCAGGTCGGTAAGAGAGGGGCCAGACAGCTCTTCGATGTTTGAGGTCTTTCGCCTGCAGCGTAACCAGAATGCCTACTTTGCCGCTTCGGCAATAGCACCCAAAACCAAATTTAACCCGTTTTTAAGTATGCCCGCTTTGGCCATGCAGCTGACTTTCTATATACCGGTGAGCAAAGACTTAGAAGGTACTTCGGGTACGCATCCTTTTCTTGATTTCGATGACCCTCAGATCTGGTATGAACTTCTCTACGATCACTATTTCTCGCCGAAATTTTCTTTTTTTGGCGTCGCCAGCGTCTGGTTTCGCTATGACACGGCCAGTGTT
>CAZHLC010000513.1:0-3166 GCA_964532545.1 uncultured Leptospiraceae bacterium
CTGCCACACCATAGCGGCTGGCTATTTTAGCCAGAGTATCACCAAAACGCACCCGATACCACTTTGGTTTGCTTCTTCTGGTTTTGCGGGCCCTGCTTTTTGCATAGCGCCCGGGTATACGCAGTACCTTGCCCGTTTTTAAAAACGAACCCCGCATACCGTTAAGGCGTTTAATAGAACCAACCGTGGTTTTGTAACGGTAGGCAAGCTTGCCCAGGGTTTCACCACCCCGTACTTTATGATAGATATATCTGGTTTTGGCTGCACTCTGGCTGGTGAACACCAGCGCGGCCAGCAGACCAATGGCCATTATAAATAATTTGAGTCTCTTTGTATGCATAACTATGCCCCGTTCTACTTAATTTATCGGAGAGATGTCAAGTTTTTTTAGCACTTACGCTGTTTTGTCTTACTTGAGGGCATGTTTCATGGCCCCGGCAACGGTCTTCATTACCTTGATGCGGGCATAGTTCTTGTTGTTGGCTTCGACAAGCGTCCATGGCCAGTTTTCGGCACTGGTGCGCTCAATCATATCACAGGCAGCAGCTTCGTAGGCCTTCCAGCGGGCCCGGTTGCGCCAGTCTTCTTCGGTAATCTTATACTGTTTGTAGGGGGTTTTCACTCTATCTTTAAAACGGTCAAGCTGCTCGGCTTCAGTGATCGAAAGATAGAACTTAACCAGAATGATACCAAATTCGGTAAGCTCTTGCTCAAACTGGTTAATCTCTTGATAGGCCCGCATATAGTCTTCGCGCGAGCAGAAACCTTCAAGGCGCTCAACCAATACCCGCCCATACCATGAGCGGTCAAAAATCGTGATCTGCCCCTGACGGGGCAAATGACGCCAGAAGCGCCAGAGATAGGGCCTGGCCTTCTCTTCATCGGTGGGGGCCCCCACGGCTACAACCTTGTATGAGCGGGCATCCATACCTGAAATCATGCGCCGTATGGCACCACCCTTACCGCTGGCATCGGGGCCTTCAAACAATACAATCATCGATTTGCCCTGACGACGCAAGTCGCGGGTCAGTCTGCTGATTTTACCCCGATACTTTGCCTTCTGTTTGGCATATTTCTCATCATCAAGGGTCAGCTCATAATCAAGTTTGCGAATAATATTAAATTCTTTGGGTTCAGGGTTCTCTTTAGGAAAGGGCGGCTGGGCCAGAGTGGCAACCTGAGCCAGCTTCTTTTCTATAGAATCATGAATAATCTGGGTAATGGTGGCAACACGGTAACGTTTGTCGGTAGCCTCAATAATATACCAGGGGGCAATGGCCCGATTGGTACGGCGCAGTGCCCGCTCTGATATAGAATGAAATTTATCTGCTTTTTTAGCAAACTGCTGGTCTAGTTTAGAAACCCGCCAACTGTCTTTTTTACTTTTAAGAAGCTGTTTAATGCGGGCTTCTTGCGCCTCAGTTGACAGATGCATCCAGAATTTGAGAACCAGAGTGTTCTCATTGTTCAGCATGCGCTCAAATTCAACCACCTCATCAATGTATTGATCAAACCTGGCTTCTGATATATCGTCAAACACCCGTTCAACAATGGGGATGGTATACCATGAACCAAAGAAGATACCCAGTTTACCACGGGGTGGCAGTATACGCCAGAAGCGCCACATATGGGGCCGTTGCTTTTCTTCATCAGTTGAGGCCCAGATCGCATGGGTTTCAATGCCACGCGCGTCCATCCATTCAAGTAGGGTGTTTACCAGCTCACCCTTACCGGCCCCCTCAGCACCACTGATAATGATCACAACAGAGAGCGGTGATACCGCCAGCCTTTCTTGCACAGCCAGAAGCTTTGTTCTAATCTCTGGCTCAAAGTCTCTAAACTCTGTTTTTGATAGCTTATTGCCTACTTCTGCGGTTTCGAACATTGTATATTTTAGTAGAGAGTTTGGTGCTGTAAAGTTAATACCCAAAAAAATACTTGCCCCGCCGGCCAGCCGGCCCCAGTGTTATGCTATGCGCTGGCTGTTTGTCATACTCACTTTGCCATTTTTCTTTGTGCTCTCTTGCCGCAGCTTTAACCAGGCCAAACTCACAAAGCATGATAAACAACTAAGCCTGCAGCATGGTGGCCTGAAAAGAAAGTTCATTCTGCACACCCCTCCCCACCCCAACCCGCAGGCAGCCCTGGTAATCAACCTGCATGGTGGCGGCGGTAAAATAGATTCGCAAATAAGAATTGATTTTGGCCGCTTCAACCAATTGGCAGATCAGCGCGGCTTCTATGTGGTCTACCCCGAAGGTTATGAAAAAGCATGGAACGATAAACGTGACCATGCCCCCTCAGAGGCTCACAAAAAAAATATTGATGATGTAGGTTTTATCAGCGCCCTCATCGATGATTTAACCAGCAAGTACTCGATTGATAAAAAGAAAGTCTTTTCAACGGGAATTTCTAACGGTGGTATCATGTCGCTGCGCCTGGCCTGCGACCTTTCTTTTAAGATCAGGGCCGTAGCTGCTGTAACTGCGCAGATGTCTGAAAACATGTATAAAGAATGTAAACCCAGCGGTAAACCAGGGGTGCTATTGATGAACGGTACCGAAGATACCCTGGTGCCCTATAACGGTGGGGCGATTAAAATATTCCGTAAGGTTCGGGGGCAGCTAATATCCACCGAAAAAACTCTTAAATTCTTTCAAAAGCACAATGGCTGCGGCAATCAAAGCGAAACCGCCCTGCCTGATAGAGCCAATGATGGCACCCGGGTATTCAAACGCATCTACACCGGCTGCCAGTTGCGGCTTTACCGCGTTGAAGGTGGTGGCCACACCTGGCCCGGTGGCTGGCAGTACCTGGGTAAGTTTATCATTGGCCGCACCAGCAAAGATATCAATGCCTCAGATGAAATCTGGGCTTTTTTCAGTGGTTTTTCTAATTGATCTAGAAGCGACTTGAAAACTGCAGGTAGCTGACTTCGCCGACATTTTCTAACTGCAGATAAAACTTGAGATCATCGTTATAGCTTTTACCGGCATCAAAGGCATACGAGTCTGCAATGAATCCGAAAATCAAGCCTACTGCCGCGACCCCGATGCCACCCCCCAGAACGGCGCTATTAGACGAGCTTGCACCATATCCGATCATGAAGCCACCACCAAAAGCAAAGGGAAAGGCTTCCAATCCGTTTGTATACTCTGGGTTTCTC
>CAZHLC010000513.1:3176-3780 GCA_964532545.1 uncultured Leptospiraceae bacterium
AGGGAAAACCAATGTACATGTAGGTGTTTCTACTGCTCCACAAATCGCGGGTTTTCTGTGAAGAATATTCAGCGTGCATGATTTCATCTGCATCAGCAACTAATTCACCATTTACCTTCGGTGCAGAAAGGGCCGACTCTTGCTGCAGCTTATTCTGTTTATATATCTGCCTTCTCTGTTCAACAGTTTCATTGCCCTGCAGTCTCACTGGCTTCGGGGTAGTGCCACATTGAAGCGCAAGGGCAACGATGCTGAAGAGAATAAGAAATTTAAAAAAAGGGTTCATTAAAACCTGATTATCAGGCCACCGTAGTATGTTGCGTGATCCATACTGACGCGCACGCGGGTGCCATCGGGCATGTACTCATCATCGCGAAACATCCACTGGTAGCGGGCATCGGCTGCAAGCGCCAGGTTCGAACCAAGGGGTATGCGCAGCCCACCCTGCACGTTAAAGCCGGGCCTTATGGCTGTCTGTGAATAATTAAACTGAGCCAGCTTAAGATCCATCACGTTCCAGAACATACCGAAAGAAACCGGTATCAAACCCAGAATCTTGGGGGCCCCGGCTGCCACAGCGAGGGCCGTTACCGGAATATTCAAC
>CAZHLC010000514.1:0-3779 GCA_964532545.1 uncultured Leptospiraceae bacterium
GTCTTCATCTTGTAAGTGGGCCAGTTTAGGGCGCACCCGTGAACGATAAACATTACGGTATTTTCGTTGACTGGCCTTACGAATTTTCTGCTGCTCTTCGATGGGCAGGGCCAGAATCTGCTGGCAGCGGGGCGAGCAACAGCCGTCAAGTTTCTGGGCACACTTTTCACACTCAATGAAAAGCAGGTGGCACTCTTCGTTGGCGCAGTTTGTATGGCGGTCGCTGGGTGTACCGCAGACATGACATTTACTCAGAATATCTTCTGTAATACGTTCGCCAAGGCGGTTATCAAAGACAAAGTTCTTACCAATGAAACGATTTTCAAGTTGCTCTGATTTCACCTGGCGCACATAGCCAATGATGCCCCCCTGAAGCTGATTCACATCAGTAAAACCCTCTTTTTTAAAGTAGGCGCTGGCTTTTTCACAGCGAATACCGCCGGTACAATATAAAAGCAGTTTCTTATCTTTTTTATCTTGCAGTGAATCACGAATTATGGGCAGAGATTCTCTAAAGGTCTCAACATCAGGGCAGATAGCGCCTTCAAAGTGGCCCACTTCGCTCTCGTAATAGTTGCGCATATCTACGACAACGGTTTCAGGCTGTGCCAGAGCCTGGTTAAACTCAGCAGCACTGAGGTGGCGGCCTGATTGGGTGACATCGATTTCACGATCATCGAGACCATCGGCTACCAGCTTTTCTTTCACTTTAATCGTAAGCTTAAAAAATGATGCGCCCTCTTCTACGGCCTTTTTCAGATCGATACCACCGAGAAAGGGGTCTTCTTCTACGACTTTGCAGAAATCAGCATAAGCTGGCTCGGGCACTGAAAGCTGGGCATTGATGCCCTCATGGGCCACATAGATGCGGCCAAAAACCCCCAGGCTTTGCCATTTCACGTATAGATCATCGCGATATGTGGCTACATCATCAATATAGGTATAACGGTAGAATGACAGGGTGATGCGTTTGAACTCTTCTTCTTTCAAGCGCTCTTTCAATATATGTCTGTCTACTTTATTATACAGGGCCATAATCGCTCGAAAATATAGATTTTTAACACTCTGTAAAGTCTTTCTCGAAAAAGCGATTGACGGTAATAGCAGAATCTGGCCTTGCATTGGCTGATGCGCAAATGGCCAGTTTTGCTGCTCTTTATTTTCAGCTGTGGCGGTGACCCCGAAGTTCCCGGTGAAACCCCGCAAAACCCCCTGAAAGTTGAGGCTGCTGCCTTCAACAATACAGAGAAGCGCCTTGAGAAAACTTTTTTAGAGGTTTCGGGCGCCCCATTGACGGGTTTCTATTCTTATACCAGAAGAGCCAACCGGGCCCCCACCGAATCAAATGCAGAGAAGTATTATTTTCCGATTGTGCCCATCAACTTTAACAAGAAAAAAGATCAACTGGCAATCTTTGCCTATTGTGCCCCTGAGAAGTTTCGGCTGCTCACCAATAATCTGAAAAAGCGCTGGCTGAATACCAATGCAAGTAAGAAGCATAAAATTCGGGGTAAAAGAACTTTATTCTATCATGAAGTACCCGATGCGGTGATTGAGCTTTTCAGCAATGCCCAGCCCAAGGGCTATGGTTTTAAAATCTCACGCCAGGTTACTACCATCGAACTCATTGGCATAGAGGGCTACCCTGACATCTAGGTAATGGTGCTCTACCAGCATTGCCTTTAGGCTTTACGGCCTATCTAAAAACTTCAATAAGACCTTGAGTTTTCCGATAATATAGGCTGATGTTAGGCAAATCACCGGTTACTTTCAGCGGTATCAACCGCCGCAAACTCGAATCGCTACTGGCGGTCATTCCTGCCATTATTTCAGAATCTGATATAGAGAGACTCATGCAGCTAATTCTGGCCAATGCAGCTACAGTGATGGAAGCTGAACGCGCTTCAATTTTTCTTTATGACCCTAAAACCCATGAACTCTATACCTTTGCTACCGAAGGTGGCGACATTAAAGAAATTCGTATCTCAGCAGATAAGGGCATTGTAGGTGCTGTAGTTCAAGAGCGCAATATTCTGCGCATCAAAGATGCCTATAAAGACCCCCGCTTTGAAACAAGCATAGATAAGAAGACCGGTTTCACCACCCGGGCTATTCTGGCCATGCCTATTATTGGTCGCGCCGAAGGGCTGCTCGGGGTCATCGAAGTAATGAACAAAAAAAGTACCCTGCGCTATTTTACCGATAAAGATGTAAAGATGCTCGAGGCCTTCACCTCTCTGGTAGCGATCTCACTTGAAAACAGCATGCAGGTGATTGATCTACGTCGCAGCTACGAGTCGATGAGTCGCTACTCAAACTCACTCGAAAGATATACCAGTAAACATATTCTTGATGCCCTCAAACGGGGCGAAGACCCTATTACCTCTAAGGCAGTTGTTGAAAAAAAGGTCGTCTTGTTCAGCGATATTCGTAACTTTACCAGTAAGTCAAAGGTCATGGGGCCTGAAGACACAGTAGAATATCTCAACAGTTACTTTCAACTACTACATGAATCAATCGTTGCCAACCTGGGCCAGGTCGAAAAGATCATGGGTGATTCAGTTATGGCTTCATTTGTTTCGGCTAACGAGGCCCTCGATGCTTCAATATCTTTTCTCGATGAAGTAAATCAGCGAGACCACCTCGACTGTGGCATCGGCCTGACATTCGGCGAATTGCTGGTCGGCAATATTGGTTCGGGCATAAAAATGGATTACACCCTGATTGGTAATATTGTAAACCTGGCCAGTCGCCTTGAAAAGCTCACCAAGAAGGTACCTCATAAACTTCTACTTGATGAAACTTTCTATAAACAACTGACCACCGATCGCCAGGCAAAACTTACCCACATTGGCCGGGTACAAATTCGCGGCCTCGATCACCCAGTTAGACTCTACGGTTATTAAACCGTCGTTGAGACCGCAACCGTTAAGCAGAAATTCTTTTTTCTACAAATTCGGCCAGGGCCTTGATAAAAAGCGGTGACTCGTTAAGGCAGGGTATTAGAGTAAGTTTTTCGCCGCCAGCGGCAATAAAATCTTCGCTGGCCCGCATCTCAATCTCTTCGAGAGTTTCAAGACAATCAGTTACGAATGATGGGCAGGCCACTACCAGCTTTTTGACACCATTTTCTGCCAGTGAAACAATGAATTCATCTGCATAGGGGGTTAGCCAGGGTGTGCGCCCCAGTCTCGATTGAAAGACTGTGTTGACTTTGTCAGTTGGCAGCTTGAGACGTTTGCTGATTTCATTAGAGATATAAAACGACTGGGCCCGATAACAGGTGGGTAGGCGATCACCGGGGTTTTCGCAGCAAGTAGCGCTAGAGAGACACTGGCCGGTTGGGTCGACCTTGGTAATCTGCCGCTCAGGCAGACCATGATAAGAGAACAAAAAGTGATCAAATTGCGCCGGCAGAGCTTTTTTAATACTGGCCGTCAGCGCTGTTAGATAGCTTTTTTCATCATAAAAGGCCGGCACAAACTCAAATTGAAAGCGACCCTTATTGTGTTTCTTGACCTCTTCAATGACAGTTAAATATGAAGACATGGCATACTGGGGATACAGAGGAATCACAATCAGTTTAGAAACCTCTTTCTCAGCCAGTTTTTTAAGCGCACCTGGTATTGATGGGTTACCATAGCGCATGGCCAGCTCTACATCGATGGTCAGCTGTTTTGCCAGCAGCTGCCGCTGTTTTTCGCTGATTACCACCAGGGGCGACCCCTCTGCAGTGAAGATTTTTTGATATGCTTCGGCAGATTTCTTCGGCCGAGTTG
>CAZHLC010000515.1:0-3771 GCA_964532545.1 uncultured Leptospiraceae bacterium
CCAAAAAAGTTTTTGAAAGTCAAACTGCCGCTGGCGTACCACTTCGGGTGGGGTTAGCTCTTGCATCTGCAGCAGCAGATCAATGCAGGCCTTGAGGTATTTCGGGCGGGCCGCCGGGTTAACCGCCTTCATTACCTGGGCCAGGTCTTCTTTGCCACCATCTGACAGAATCATCAGGCTGTTCTTCTCATCAACAGCAATGACTCTCGGTGCCGGTACCTTGTGTTCGCGTAGAAATGTACTTAGATTAATAAAATCATCGGTGCGGGCATTGAGGGTGCCTGAAAGTTCGCAGGCCACCAGGGTCTGGCCGGTGGGCCAACTGAGGCGGTAATAGCGCCTTTTTGAGGCTTCGGGCACCAGGGGCTGAATCTCAAACTCGGGCCCCATTTTGAGGCGAACCAGCAGTGGTTGAATGCGCTGGGCGTTCATTTTTCGCAAACTCAGGTTTTTACACACCGCATCAAGTACTAAGTTCTGCTTTACAGGGTACTATATATATGGTCTATTATGTCTCATTATGCGAATGGCATTCATTCTCTTTCTCATTACAGCGGTACAACTGTCAGCCAAAACAGCGATTATCAACCCGGTTATGGGGCTTACGCCCGAAACCAGTCAAGCTCTAGCGAATGTTTTGGGCCAACCAAATCATGATAGAGCATATTTACTTATTAAGAAAGACAGTAAACGAATTCTGAGCGCTTTGCAAGTGGCTGATTATGCTATCAAGCTATCAATTAGAAATATTATTAACATGAATACTGAAGGGTATAAGCGAAAAGAATTTGTGGTTCAAAGGCTTAAATTGCCTGCCAAGCATTCAGATAATAACCTGAAGGCTTTACTGAAAAAGGCAACACGTATCGTCTTTCAAATGGGGTCTCTAAAGTCGACTGGGCACCAGTTTGACATTGCGATTGGTGAACCTAATGGATTTTTTAAACTGCGTTCATCTAAGGGCTTTGTCTTCACTCGAAATGGCTCTTTCAAAATTGACTCAAGAAGGCAGCTGATCTCATCGAATGGTTATACCCTTATTCCAGAACTGACTATTCCTGATGATGTAATTCTTGAGACAGTCTCAATTTCTGAAAATGGTGTTGTTTCGGGTAAAGTCGCCAACAAATTTGAAAAATTTGGTCAGGTTTTGGTTCATAGTTTCCCAGTTGGCACTGAGCTGACAGATGTCGGTACTACCTTTTTAAGGCCACAGGGCAAGGCGCGCTCTAAAGAGGTGATTCCTGGTCATGATGGCACAGGGGGCCTGCTACAAGGTTTCTTAGAAATGAGTAATGTAAACATTAGAACTGAATACATAAGAATTCATATGTACAAGCGTCTCTACTCTATGCTGACCGAAGCATTGAAGAAAGTTGATAATCGATTTGTGGGGTTAAATGAAGAACATATCTATTCACCTTTTCTCGGTGAAATAGCTTCTGATATTAAAGGTCTTAAAGGGCAGCTGCAAGACCATGATCAATTTAATTTTCATGGTCTTCAGATGTTGCTAGAGCCATGACCCTCGAAGAGTGGCAAAGCAAAGGCCAGTTGGTCGATATCAATGGCTACCAGCTGTTTGTAGTCGAAAGCGGGAAACCCCGCGGCAAAACCAAGAAGCCCACCCTGGTGATCTTACATGGCTTTCCTACCTCGTCGCTTGATTATCATCTGGTTTGGCCACAGCTCACCAAGAGATTTCGGGTGATTGTACACGATCATCTGGGCTTTGGTTTTTCACAGAAGCCCAGAGACTACTCGTATTCGCTGCTTGAGCAGGCTGAGATGGCCCTGAACCTGTGGCAACAGCTGGGGGTCACTCAGGCCCACTTGCTGGCCCATGACTATGGCACCAGCGTGGCCACCGAGATTCTGGCCCGGCGTGAGCGTTTTAAGCTGCCGGTTAAGCTGCAGAGTGTGACCCTGTGCAACGGCAGCATGCACATTGAGCTGGCCAGGTTGCGCATTCTACAGGTGCTTTTGCGTAACAAACTGGTGGGCCCCCTGATCGGCCGCCTCAGCTCGAAGCTGGCCTTTACTCTGCAGATGAAACGTATCTGGTTTGATACCTCATCGCCTGACCTGCCGCAAGAGCTTGAGAATATGTGGGCCTGCATTCAATACAATGACGGTCGGCGACGCATGCACCAGATCATTCAATATCTGCGCGAACGCTACAAGTACTGGCATCGGTGGATAGGTGCTCTCACCAGACTTGATCTGCCCTGCCACGTATGCTGGGCCAAAGACGACCCGGTGGCTGTGGCTGCCATTGGCCAGCAGGTGGCCGATGAAACCCCCACAGCCAAACTAACCATGATAAACAACCTGGGCCACTACCCCATGATTGAAGACCCCGAGCGCTGGCTTGAGGCGCTGTTCACCTATTGGAAAAATGAGCTTAAGCTTAAGCTGTGACATTTATCTATAAAAAATCTTGACCCTTGCCCTGCGGCTTTAATCATAAGTAGGGGCTTTCAATGGTGCTATGGCAGTCGCTAAAACAGCGATGGAAGACGATCAGTTTAATCGGTGAGCAGTTTTGCCGCAGTGAAGAAGAGCGGCAGCAGTTGATTATTGCCAATCAGGTGCATGCGATCGCCTTTCTTTACATTGCAAATGGCTTCTTGATCGCGGTAGTTGCCAGTATTGTTTTACTTTCTGTACCAACCTATCAGGTTTCAAAGGCCATCGTTCACTCTGGTACTTTTCTGGGGTGTTCAATCTTACTGGGTTCGTTATTTTTTCTCAAAGCCCGCTACAGTTTTAATACCATTTTTAATCTGAGTGCTTTCGTTGCGGTATTAGCATTGATTACTTTAGAAGACCTCTTCATGGGGTGGCAGTCGGGCATGCCCTTTTTCTTTCTGATTATTGCAGTCGCACCGCTGATTATGTTAAGAACTGCGCGTTTTGAGATGGTTTTAGCCTATATTTGTTACTTCTTCTCAATCGGCCTGGTGATCTGGCATGCTAAGAATTCTGAAGCCCTGTTTGCCCTGCCTGAAGTTGCATATTCTTATGTGTTTAGCGTTATCCTGGTCTTGGTGGCGCTTGGGGTTCCTGTCTCTATCTTCTATCTTCTATGGCACCTGGGTATTACAGCAAGAATTCATCGTTATTGGCTGAAGCTGAGCCATGATGGTAGAGAGCAGTATAGCAATAAGTCTGAGGCAAAGTTACACTCTGTTGCTAATCAAATGATACTTTATGCTATCGGCCTCGTTGCTATGGTTATGGTTACCGGCTTGGTTGTCTCGGCATTGCTTGAAGGGCCGGCAGCTTGGCAAACCCTGGTTTTTGGTTTAGCATGGCAGGTACCCAGCATATTACTGATGATCTTTAGCTATTTGCGGCATATCAAAACTGGTAAGGTGACATATGTTGCACTTGCGTATTTCACAGCAGTTACCTCTATTATAGTGGTGAGCCTGCTTCTGGGGGGTGAATCGGGGGCTCATTACTTTATAATCGGGTGTGTACCTGCACCCTTTTTTCTCTTAGCCAATGAGCGTAAGCGCCTGGTGGCCGTTGCTGTGAGCTTTTCTATTTGTGGCTATACTTTTCTAGAGGTTTGGCACAGAAAGAATCATGGCTTAATTATTTATCCAGAATCGTTTCTCACATTTTTCTACATAGGTTTTATGGGCAGCCTCATAGCGTTAGTTGCCACATTTGCATATTTTCTCTGGCGCCAAACAACCGACACAGAAGACCAGCTTGTCGAAGAACAAGAAAAATCAGAAAAGCTGTTGCTCAACATTCTAC
>CAZHLC010000516.1:0-3768 GCA_964532545.1 uncultured Leptospiraceae bacterium
AGAGTCTGTTTATTTCTTTAAGCTTTATGGGATATTCAGAAGCCTCAGAGCCGGGTGAACCCATCGATGTGCAGCACGTTGATAATGAACTTAGGCCCCTGGTTGCGAAGTACAATGAGATTATTGAAAAGCTTGATAAGCAGCTGCTGGCGGAGCTCAAGGCCTTTAAAAACAAGCAGCAGCAGTATCGGCAAGATTCGCTTACCTATCAGGTGCGCGATAAGCAGATTACTGTCGAGCTGGTCAACGAGTCGCTGGCCCACTTAAAGATTCCCAAGGTGTCACTGCCTGATTTCAGTAGCTGGCCCGAGCTGGTTGACTTTCTGCGTAAAGAAAACCTACCGGGAGAATTTCCTTATACTGCGGGTGTCTTTCCGCTGAAGCGCACCGGTGAAGACCCCATTCGAATGTTTGCCGGCGAGGGCGGCCCTGAGCGTACCAACCGGCGTTTTCATTTTATCAGTGAAGGCCAGCCGGCCCACCGCCTGTCGACGGCCTTTGATTCAATTACTCTCTATGGGGCCGACCCCGACCTGCGGCCAGACATTTACGGTAAGATCGGCAATGCCGGGGTTTCAATCTGCAACGTAGATGACATGAAGAAGCTCTACTCGGGTTTTGACCTGGTAGACCCTAAAACTTCGGTGTCGATGACCATCAACGGGCCAGCGCCCATTCTGCTGGCCTTTTTTCTGCGCGCTGCCATTGATCAGCAGATTGCTGTTCACCTGAAAAACAGCGGCAAGTGGGCTGAGGTTGAGAATAAAATACAGAAACACTTTGAAAGTCTTGGCAGCAATCAGCCACGCTATCAGGGCCAATTGCCCCAGACCAACAGCGGTCTGGGCCTTGAGTTTCTGGGGGTAAGTGCCTCTGATTTTGTAGATGAGGCCACCTACAAAAAAATTGAGGCCAAGACGCTTTCAAGCGTGCGTGGTACAGTGCAGGCCGATATTCTAAAAGAAGATCAGGCTCAGAACACCTGCATCTTCTCTACCGAGTTTGCCCTGCGTATGATGGGTGATATGCAGCAGTACTTCATCGATCATGATATTAAAAATTTCTATTCGGTGAGTATTTCTGGGTATCACATTGCCGAGGCTGGTGCCAACCCCATCACCCAGGTGGCCTTTACCCTGGCCAATGGTTTTACCTTTATTGAGTATTACCTCAACCGCGGCATGCCCATCGACCAGTTTGCCCGCAACCTCAGTTTCTTTTTCTCAAACGGAATGGACCCTGAGTACGCCGTAATCGGTCGGGTAGCCCGGCGCATCTGGTCGATCGCCCTGAAAAATAAATATCGCGCCGGCGAGCGGGCTCAGAAACTGAAGTATCATATTCAGACCTCGGGGCGCTCACTGCATGCGCAAGAAATCTCGTTTAACGATATTCGCACCACTCTGCAGGCCCTCTATGCGATTATCGATAACTGCAATTCACTGCATACCAATGCCTATGATGAAGCCATCACCACCCCCACGCCTGAGTCAGTGCGACGGGCTATTGCTATTCAGATGATTATTAATCGCGAGCTGGGTTTAACGAAAAATGAAAATCCCCTGCAGGGCAGTTATTTTATCAACGCCCTTACTGATATGGTTGAAGATGCCATTCTGGCTGAATTTGATCGCATCTCTGAGCGGGGTGGGGTACTGGGCGCCATGGAGACCATGTACCAGCGGCACCAGATTCAAGAAGAATCAATGTACTATGAGGGCCTGAAACAAACTGGTGAGCTGCCCATCATCGGCGTGAACACGTTCTTTGGTGATGATGAAGAAGACCGGGTTGAAGAGTTAATGCGCTCAACTGAAGAAGAGAAAACCTGGCAGCTTGATTCATTGCAGGGCTTTCATAAAATTCACAGCGAAAAAGCAGCCCAGGCTCTTGCTTCTCTGAAAAAAGCAGCGGTGGCCGGTGAGAACATTTTCAGCGAGTGAATGTCTTGTGTGAAATACTGCTCTCTGGGGCAGATATCGCACGCTCTGTATCAAGTGGGCGGTTACTACCGCCGCAATATGTAGTCAGATTGCCCTGCTTACGACATCGGCTACCTTTGTAAGCCGGGCCGCGGCAGTACTCTGATAAATCAGATAGAAGTCGCGGCTGATACTCAGCTTTTTTTCTTTAAGAAATACCAGCCCCCGGCGCTCAACCTCAGCAGACAGGTAACCTATGCCAAGGCCGGCCTTGACTGTATTAGCCATGGCTGTGAGGCTGCGCAGACGCATGGCTGGTTCAATGGGCCAGAGCTTCAGTCGTTCGAGGTGCGATTCGATCAGATGCTGAATAGCTGAACCTTCGTGATAAAAAAGCCAGTTAAGCTCGCCCACATCTTTTAACCTGGTGGCACCTGCCTTGCCTTGCAGGGTCACTGGCCTCAGGGTGTCTGAAAAAAGTGGCTGGCTGATCAACCCCCCGTCATGGGGGCGGTAATCAGAAATAACGAGGTCAGCGCTCTGAAATTTCAGAATCTGCTTGAGTGTCTGTTCATCGGCCTCAACCAGATGAAAGGTTATCTCAGGCAGACTGGCCCTTAGCTTTTTCAACACCCGGGGCAGAACCCAGGCGGCCATGGTGCCCCCGGCTGCAATGGTTATCTTTTGTCTCTGGATATTAGAAGCCCGCAGACGGGCCTGCTTCTCAAGTTCAATGATCTGCAGGCTATCTTGCAACAGGCTCTCGCCAGCGGGGGTCAGCTCAATGCCGCTTCTATCGCGGCTCATTAGAGTTTTGCCCAGCTCACGCTCTAGTAGACCCAGCTGCTGTGAAACGGCTGGCTGGCTTAGATGCATCTTTTCAGCCGCCTGGCTGAGGCCGTTCCGCCGGCAGATTTCTACAAAGACCTGTAACTGTTTGACTTCCATAAGCTGTGCTTATAGTAAATATAAGTAAAATCTGTAATAATGATCTATAAAATTTACTAACTTAAGGCCATGGTAGAACAAAAATGGAATGTAGAAACGTATAAAGAAAGTGCCGGCTTTGTGGTTAGCGAACTGGGTAATTCACTGCTGGCCCAGCTGGGCGAGGCGCGACCTGGGCCCGCCTGCTTGATCTGGGCTGCGGCGATGGGCGACTCACTCACAAGCTGGTAGAGCGCGGTTACGATGTGGTTGGTGTTGATGGTGATCAGGCCATGGTTGCAGCGGCAGTGGCCAGTGGTCTCAAGGCCACCCGGGTTGATGCCCGTGAACTTTATTTTGACAATGAATTCGATGTGGTGTTCAGTAATGCGGTTTTGCACTGGGTGCCCGATAAACCTGCGGTAGTGGCCGGTGTGAAGAGGGCCCTTAAACCCGGCGGGCGTTTTTTTGGCGAGTTTGGTGGTTCGGGCTGTGTGCAGCAGATTAGAGAAGCCATGGCGCAGGCCGTTGGTGAGGTCACAAATAAACGGTGGCAGCACCCCTGGCAGTTTTGCTGTGCCGATGAGTTCAAGGCGGTCTTAGAAGATGCTGGTTTTATGGTAGAAAGTATTAGCTGGTTTCGCCGCTATCCGGTATTGCCTAACGGGCTGCGCGGCTGGTTAGAGACCTTTGTTTTTGAACTTAATGATTTAACAGAGAAGCAGCGCGAGCAGATTTTTCAGCGGGTTGAAGCCTTGCTGGCCGACTCACTGTTAGATAAAGATGGCAATTGGCATGCAGATTATGTGCGTCTGCGCTTTGATACAGTCTTGCCCTGATTATCTCACCAGAACCAGAACGCAGTTGTTTTTCACGTTGCCGTTCTGGTTTTTATAGTTAAAACGAGCGATGCTTTCAC
>CAZHLC010000517.1:0-2501 GCA_964532545.1 uncultured Leptospiraceae bacterium
ATTTTTTCATTGATGGTATCTTTTTCAGCATCGATATCAGTTTTCAGATCTTCCCTTGCGCCTGATTCGGTAATGTTTGCTATGGTCAAAGGTTTGCCGCTGCCTTTGATCTTCAGAGAAAAGAACCCCATGTCTAATACCTTAACCAATGGCTGAGCCTGTTTAAAATGCACTTTGATTTTGTACGGTATTATGTATTCAAGCTTACCTATATCTTCACGCTTTACTTTCGATAGCTTCGCGCAATAGTCATCGGTATCTATGACACAGCTTTTCCCCTTCGCATGCAGCAGGCTTGGCAGTGCCAAAAGCAGAATCAGGCCAAGTATCAATCTAAGTTCGATTCGATGTATTCGTATATGTTTTGCCATTTTTTACCTTCTCGATCTTTTAGTATTTTATAGTCAAAGTTTGTGATATATCTTTTTCTGCTTAACATGGCGCCTTGAATTTCGACAGCCAAAGATTCCCACCAGAAGTTTTCCCAGCTGCCTGGCGCCCCACCGGTGGGTAGGGTATCTTTAACCTTTTGGTCAAAGAACTCTTCAATTTTTGGTGGATTGATCTGTCGCACAATGCGCCATACGGCGGCATAAATTGCGTGTTTAATTTCTTGTTCGTTCATAAGAACCTCCTTTTGGCCATCTGCTCTAATTGTGAAAAAAGAAATGTCAAATACAATAACCGAAAAATATACGTGTTGTTTATTGATGAATTGTAGAATCTATTTAGAATTGATGTGATACTGAAGCTCAAAAATAAGGTCGATTACGTATTTTTGCCGTATATTTGCCATATCTGATTGTGGGTAGGATAGTATATGCAGACTGTAAAAGTAACGGTTAATCTTCCTGAAGAATTAGTTAAGCGGTTGAAAGAAGAATCGAAAAAGAGTCAAACAACTATGACAGAAACCATTCGAAAGGGGCTTGAAACTGAGCTTTTCTTAAGCAAAGAAGAAGAGGCTGGCTCTAAAATTCTTCTAGAGAAAAAAAGGTCATAAACTCGTGCACATTGTTCGAAGGTGACAATTATATCATGACCGATTCGCTAGATCAGAAGTCATTAGACCTTACGAACGAAGAGACAGTTGCCGCACAAGATGAAACAAAGCCCATTGAAGAAAAAGAATATGATTCGAGGCCGCAAGAAGATTCAGCTCGGCGTCGAATAGCCTATATTTTACTTGGGTTATTGGGTTTTGTGTTGGGGTGGGCATTATTAACAGTATCAATTGTACCTGAATCGGTCTACGATGTTACTGATGTACTTCAAATCGTGCTTGGGCCTATCATTGCCCTTGTATCGGCAGCAACTGGTTTCTATTTTGGTTCAAAGTCTAATTGATCTCAATAAGACTAAACCTATAAGCCTCTAATACCTAACCGATTTCCCAACCTAGTAAACACCTCAAGCCCCTTAAGCTTGATCTCAAGGTTTCGATAATCACCGATGGGCGAGCGTAAATATAGAATGTTGGCTTCGACATCTAGTTGCTTCTGCCAATTTTTGAGCGGCCCTTTCAGGTAGATGAAATCGTTTTTATAGCCAGATAACGCTGCCGGCAGATTGATGTGCAGGTATTTCATACCCCACTGGTTGGTGAGCAGCCGTAGTTGGCTGGCTTTTAAAACAGGGGGCATCTCTGTTTTTACTTCGAAGTAGCCCCCTGCTGAGATTTCTGCATAGTAAGACTTCTTCTGCCAGTCATAGTTCCAGCTTTGTAGCTCAAGGTGTTTGCCAATGCGTCTGTAAACAGCGGTGCTTTCAAATTTGTTTTTCAAAATATAGGGCAGGGTGGCTCGGGTGGCGCTCTTCTGAGGCGGCACAATGAAAAGATTGTCATTGGTCATTGAGCTCTGGCTTTTCTCAACTCGGTATTCTTTTATCAGCTTATTGCCTAGCTGACCGAGTATTTCAATATGAAAGCTGTCTTTTATAGGGGCGGTAAATTGGTAGGTATAGCCATAGGCTTCTGAGTAGCGAAAGTTTCCGTCAAAGCCGATTGGTGCGTATTGCTGATTGCCTACTCCTAGCTCCACTGTTTGCGGCACGCACGAGGGTGCGTTTTCGCTGAAAAAAAGATCTTGTATCGAAACTGAGATATGGGTTACTTCAAAGTCAGCGTTGATGCTCTTCGTAGCCCCTGGGTTGATTGAATAGCCAGTTGTTCCGTAGGCAATGACTCGCGAGATCTTCGTCTGATATTTGTGTTGCTCAATCAAGCCCTTGATTTGATCAAAGAAATTGACATAGCGATTGCCACCCTTTTCATATTCTTCAACTGAAACATGCAGGTGAGGTAGGCCAATACCGCTTTGCCCTGAAAGACCGATTTGCTGACCACGTTGAATGGTAATTGGGGCAGTTGGCCTATGCCTGAAATCGTTGAGAAAGGGGTAGGCCTTGAGAGTTGCCAGCCATGGCAGAACTTTCTCTGGCCGAAGAGGCAAGATTTGTTTCTGCAAAGAAGATAAGTGACCATAGGTGACCTTTTTTTT
>CAZHLC010000517.1:2511-3768 GCA_964532545.1 uncultured Leptospiraceae bacterium
ACCCCGCTTGATTTTCAGATATAGACCCAGGCCCCGCTCTTGAAAGCCAAACTCTACCAGCTTGCCACCCCACATGGCATGAACAGGCCAGCCCTCTTCATTGTTGGTATTAAAATCGATACCGCTGTGTCTTTGGCCCCAGCGAGGTTCGCCAAAGGCCCCAGAGACGATCACTGCTTTGTCTGGGCCAAAGGGGGGGTAAGGGGCGGCTGTGACACTGGCGAGGCTTGCGAGCAAAAAGCTGATGATATAGGTGTATTTGCTCTTCAAGAACCCCACAAGTCAGATAATAATCAGATGGCTTCACGTTCGCGTACAGAACTTTTATGAGATCAGTGAGCGGTGTATCTCGTCTGCAAAAAACATTGCCAACTTACCCAAGAAAGCCAGTATTTGGCCCCATTTCAGGCTTTTTCAGCATTATAACATGATTCGAATGGGGCCCTACACTTAGGGGAACGGTGTAGCGGTTTTTGGGGGCGGTAATGAATAAAAACAATTCTAAGTTTGTCGCAATTACCTTTGCGTTAAGTATTTCAGCTTTTGGGCTCATGCTGTATCAGTTTTTTAGGCCAAATAGCTAGGCTGAAAGTCTGTTTCAACATGTGAAGGCCGCTGGGCCTACGGGGGCGGTGCTATTGTTTGAGACGGCCTGCCCCGCCCAGGGGCTTACCGATATTACGGCCACCTATAATACGCGTTATCTTATGGCCAGAACCGATGTTGCCGGCACCCCCACCACCGGTGGCAATAATGGCAGCCACTCGCATGCAGGCCTTGGTGGCCCCTGTGGGTCTGGTTGTGGCAATGATGCGTCGGCGTCTTTTCCAGGGGCACACACCCACCAGTATGTTGGCTTTCGCCTTTGCCGCTGGAATGTCACCCCCTAGAACACAAGCATGAGCAGGCTGATAAAAGTTCTGCTGGCGGCTTTTGCCTTGGCTCTGTTGTCTGCCCCAGCATTTGCCCAGCAGCCCACTTGGTTTCCGGCTACGTTTTATTCGGGCGCCAACTATGGTGGGGACCCGGGCAGCTATTCTCAAGAACATGGCGCAGGCAAGTGGGGCGATCTCTGCCCGTCGGTGCTGACAGTTAATCTTTTAGATAAAGACGACGCCACAATTCTTGATCAGGGCCAATGGTTCAGTGACCCTGAAACCAAATTCGCCTTTCAGTTTGTTTCGCAAAAAGATTGCAGTCATTCAATTGTTTACATCGATTTAGAATATAAGGCAGAGATATTTAACGGGTCGGCTG
>CAZHLC010000518.1:0-3750 GCA_964532545.1 uncultured Leptospiraceae bacterium
CAATCTCGGCCAGCTCACCCATGGGGGGGAACAGCCCGATCAGATTACAGAATAACACAAAGAAGAAAACAGTAAGCAAGTAGGGGTCGTAGTTCTTGGCATGCTTGGCCCCCATTGAAGCCTCACTGACATCTTTACGAATAAAGTTTACAAAGACTTCAACGAAACCGGTAAAACGGGTAGGCTTGTCAGTGACGCGCTTCTTGATCTTTGCGGCTGCTGAAACGAAAACCAGAATAAGAAAGAGTGAAACAATCCACATTATTACCACGCGCTTGGTAATAGATACATCAATGCCATTGTATTCTAACTGCCACAAGGGGGCATCGTTAAGGTGATGGGCGATAAATGTGCCTACTTCAAACTTGCCACCGCTGTCGCCGCCAGCGAAGACCGGGGTACTGATGGTAAGTATAAGCAGTATAAGTGCCAGTTTGTTCTTCATCGTAACCTGCGGGTTGAAATTACAGCATCTATTACCATGCCCAGAACAAGAACACCGGTGGAGGCCAGCAAAGCATGATTTACATCAATACCCATGGCGGCATACTTTGGCTTGATGGCGTAAACGCCAGCACCCAGAGCCAGCAGGGTTACAAATCGCAGCAAAACCCCTGCGACCCAGCCATACCAACCAGACAATTCTGAGCCCTGTCTGCTGAAAAAAAAGTTCAGCGATGTGGCCATGATCGTAGCGACGACACTGGCCCCAAGCAGAGTAACCCAAATGGCGGTCTCTTGGTTCATCTTAGGTAATTTATGTTGTAAATTCTCATGTGTTATCTCTTTAGAAACACATTCACCCGGGCCAGAGATGGTTCTTGAGTCAGCGTAACAACCTTTTTTCAAAGTCAGGTCGAAGGCCATTTTCAGGGCTGAGAGGTGTCAGTTTTGGGATATTTGGGCTTTTTTCGAATAAAGAGTTGCAAGTTAGATTTGTTCCAACCCCAGAGGGTGCCATAACCAAATTGAAAATTTATTTTGCTGCTCTTCTTTTTATAGGCCTTAATCAAATCAAGCTGCCTGGGCACATGTGGCTTGATGCTGCTGATGGGGTAGGGTTTATTATAGCGGCCAAACAGATTAATCTGCCAGCGATCATCAAAATGCTTAAACGGAATACCCGAATCATCTTGAATAAAGGTTTCGCTGATACCCAGCAGAAAATTGCGATAGCGCGGGTAGCGGTCAAAATGAAAGAGATAGACCGCCGATTTCATCATGGTATCGGTTCGACCCAGCGAATGAAAGAATTTTCCTTCTTTGGTATTAATATCTGCACTCTCATCGCCCAGGCGCATCTGTAGATAAATCAGCCATTTCGAATCGCCATTGGCATTGTGAAAGCTGATGCGCAGACCCTGCGACTTTGCGGTGCGACCAGCCAGCTTAATCAGGCGCCCCTGCTCATTGATATAGATGTTCTCAAGTTTGTCAATCTGCAGCCCCATTCTCGACATGAAGATCAGCAGCACCGGCAACAGACCCGCCTTACCCTCAACCAGGTTCTTCTTCATACGATAGCTGTAGAAGTAGTTCTTATCAGCAATGGTATGCATACCACCCAGTACGTTGTTGAGGTATTTTGAGTGCTTCTTAGCCGACCAGGTGTTCGGGTCAGGCAGGGGGCCGGGGTCTTCAAGGGCCACCATCACATAGGTCGAGGCGTTGCGGTAGAGCCCATAAAAATTAAGAAAGTCGGCCCCACTTAGAGGGTAGAAGGCGGTCTGCTGGGTGGCCTGGGCTGAAACATGTTCTTCGCGCCACTTGCTGATACGATTCACGTGGTACCGTTCGACATAGTTCCAGAAACGTTTAAAACGCACTTTGTAATAAAGATAGGTGCGGCTGCGGGCCAGGTGCTTTAATGAGTTTGATTTCGACAGGGGCATGGCCGCCAGATAACGGGCCAGATGATTGGGGTGGGGCTCGGCGTCTACTTGACCAGCCAATGTAAGTAGCAGAGCAGAAATAAGTAACCGCTTCACCCACCCCTCTGGTGAGCGACCACAGGGGGGTAAAGCACAATTACTGTATTAGATTGACGAATTATTCACCCCAGCTATTTATGGATGTTAAGATCTACAATAAACCCATGAAAAAGCAAGAAACACTGGCCGTCACCCTTGAGTTCATCATTCTAATTGGCTCAATCGCTGTGAGTCTAATGTGGCTCATCGGCAAACCCCTGTTTTATTACACCGATGCACCGGTGATGTCAATCTTCACTGCGTTTTCACTGATGCTGATGTCGGGTGCAAGGCTGGCCCGGCGGTTTCTTATTGCCTGGCCCATGCCCATGACCCTGGCCTTTCTGGGGCTGGTGATCGGCGGTAATCTTTCATCTATTCTCATGCTGACCTCAGTAAGAGCCACGCTGATGTTGTCGTTTCCTGATTTGGTGATGACCTCGGTGATGACATCAATTGGTCTGATTCTTTTCAGTCTCTACGACCTGCTGATCGTTCTGCGTGAGACCCCGCAGAGTACTTTTATTCTCGATGACATTCTTTTACACCTGGCACTGGTACCCGGCGGTCTCAGCCTGCTGGGGCATCTGTTGAATAACCCGGCCTACCTCAGCTCAGGCACTGATGTTAGAGTAGGTATTTCAATCTTAGAAATGCTCTTTATGGCCAGCTTTGCCACTACCGCGGTGTTAAGCAATCGACAGCTTTTTCTCTGGCAGTTTCTGGCAGCCAACTGGGCCAATCGATTTATTTTCGCAGCTCTGTTTGTGAATCAATTTGTAGCCCCGATCTTGGCTGCCTATGCCTTTAGAAACAAATCAGCAGCTGCCATGGGGCCCGGTATCGAACTGTTTGTTATGCTGGGGGGTGTCATTGCCACGCTTACCTTTCTGTTGATTCAAGCCTATTTAAGCCGCAAACAGGCTGCAGTATAAGAGTCGAACCAATTAACTGAGCAGTTCTTCGAGCTTGCTTTTGAGTTTCTCTGCAGAAAAGGGTTTCGCCAGATAACCTGCAGCGCCAAGGGCATGCGAACGGGCCGGGTTATCAATAACCGATATGACCACTACCGGTATTTCATGAGTAGCTTTTGAAGACTTCAGCTCATGCAGAAAATCAAAACCCGACTCTCGATCAAGAATTACATCTAGAAGTATTAAAGAGACCTGCTGCTCTTGCAGCACAGCCCGGGCTTCGGTGAGATCACGGGCCTGAAACAGCTCATACTTTTCATCTTCGTTGAGATACTCGAAGATAAGAGCAAGAATATCTTCTTCATTGTCGACTGCCAGTATCTTATGGGCCACTTACCTTGTATATACAGATGGCGGCCCCTTCGTACAGCATAAAATGTACATGACACTCGGGCCAACATGCTGAAATTGCGAACTTATGAGAGCCCTGGTTCTGCTGCTGAGCATTCTCACCCAGCCCCTCTGGGGTCAGCTCACAATCAATTCTAACGATAGCGCAGTTTCTCTGGGTAAACATCTTGAATTCTATGAAGACAGTGCCGGCACCCTGTCATTTGATGAAGTGCAGAATAAACAGTTCATCAGATCAGAGTCTGAGGTATTGGCCTTTGGCTTCACCCGCTCAACCATCTGGTTTCGTACAAAGCTGGCAATAGCCAGTGAAAAAAAACTATACTATCTGGTTGTTGAAAGCCCTCATATTGATCATCTGCAGTTAATCAAACAGGGTGAAGGTGATACCCAGAAGATTGAGGCAGGCAAAAAGAATCAACCCTTTAAAAAGCGGCTTTTTTCTCATGAACACT